>JAOUGR010000115.1 GCA_029857655.1 Gammaproteobacteria bacterium
GAGCGTCGTTTGTGAGAAGGAAGACCTCCTTGACGCCGAGTTCCTTTGCCCGAGCCTCAACGGCCGCCAGGAGATTGGCCCCGAGCCCGCGGTGCCTGTGGGACGACGCGACGCCAATAGAGCGCACCAGCGCGGTGGTGCCTTTGAGCTCCAGGCCTGCGACACCTATGAGCGCAGCGCCTTCCTTGGCAGCCACGAAGTTGGACAGGAGCCCGGGTTCGATGTCCTCGCTCGGGAGGCCGCAATTCGAGAGAAGAGCAGCGACCTCAGGTAGTGAAGGACTTGAAGATAGGCGCATGAGTTGCTCCGTGCGCGTGAGTTGAGACCTAACACATGGGTTGAGACGCGCACCCGTGGCGCGGATGCATCGCCTCGAACCGTTTGTTAGGCGCCAGCAGTCGACGCTTAGGGGTTATACGGCTTGCCATTGACCCAAATCCCGCCGCCTAATTCCTGGACGTCGTAATTCATCCAGCCCTGGGATATGAGCCGCCAGATTTCTCGATGTTTCTGTGTCGTGAGGACCGTATCGATGGTCTTTTCATCGCGCTCCAACATCAGGCGTTCCCAGCGCTGGGAGGTGTAGACCGTGGCCTCAGATCCGTGCACCTCGACGGAATCAACTGTGGTTTGAATCGCTAGCGTCCTTGGAATAATGCTCCAGTCTCGCAACACATTCTGCTTGAGCTCGTCGCGGCCGACGACCGCTCCAGCCTCATCTTTCATGGGCCAATCGTCCGGAATGCAGGTCATGTAGGCCTGAATATCCTGAATCCGAGTCGCTTCGCTGCATCGATTGATCCGCGCCTGAATTTCAGCTCGGACAGCGGCTTCATCGGTGGTCGGTGCAGCGGCGCAACCGGCGAGTGCCGCCGATAAGACTACGAACACTGGAAGTGCCATTGGTCGCACTGCGCTTAACTACAATCAGGCCGACGAAAGTCATGCCGACAGCTGTTATACGTATCGGTTAAACGCCCCAGGCTTGGTGAGTGCGATTCCGAGGCGACCCCGGGTGCTCGCATCACGGCCCGGCCGCATTCCTTGCGACCCATGGTTAGAAGTACATCACTTGTCCACCGGTGCGTCAAACCACGGTCCGCTCCTGGCCGCGTGCAGCCGGCCATCCCGATCATCGGTGAAGGCTGGGATGACGGCAAGCGACCGGCAGTTCACGACCCTGAGCAGCCGGTCACGAGCGACAGTTTCCGGGATATCAGATCTCAGAAAGGAGTGTCTCGACAGAGGCGGCTGGCTGCCTAATACCTGATGTGCCGCCACCGCATCCGCCCCCCATTTTCGTGATGCTCTTCGCGTTCGCCTTCACGGGCTACCTGCAACGCTCGAGCCTGGGGCACCGCATTCCGTCAGGGCGATGTCGTTTTCGATGGCGCTAATCCGGATCCTTCGGTTCGCCCATGAGCTCGCCGCGTTCGTTGTAGTAACAGCGACAGTTCCGTCGTAGCTCGCTGTTGAGCTGGGAGCGAGCCCGGTGCAGCCGGATCTTTACCGTCGCCAGCGACAGGTCGAGCCGCTGCGCGATTTCCTCATTGGATAGATCCTCGAACTCGCTCAGCACATAGACCTTGTACTGGGAAGGCGGCAGCTTTCTAAGGTAGCCGAGATAGCACGCGACCATTTCGGCCCGTTCGGCTCGCTCTTCGGGGGTCCTCGCGGACGGATCGGGAATTCGCGAGACGACGGAATCGACTTCTTCGCTCTCATCGTCGAAGGGTTCCGCCAGAGCACTCGCGGCCGGGCCGCGGGCGCGCTTCCTTGCCGCGTCGCGGACCGTGTTGAGAGTCACCGCGTGGATCCACGCCGAGAGCTTGGCAGGATCCGCGAGGCTCGCTGCAGACCTGTGAACCTTAGCGAACACCTCCTGGCAGATGTCGTCAGCGTCCTCGTTACCGAACAGCTTGGCGGCATAGGCGCGGACCTTGCCGTGGTAGGCGCCGTAAATCCGTTCGAAGTCCAGGCCTGAGTCCGTGTCCACTCCCGATCCTCCGAGGTTTTCAGTATACCAGGATCAATTTACGCTCCTCCGGCTTCGAGTGCGACCGGGCGGTGCCGGTTCCAGACGCTTGTATCTTTTCGCTTCGGTCGATCGTCCATCTACTAGGGACGATGCCGGAGGAGTCGATGCTCACCCCCAAGCGGAAACGTATCCTGCGCAGAATCGGCTTCGTTCTTCTGCTCGCTTGCGGCCTCCTGGTCATCGGGGGCGCCCTCTTCGCCATCGAGGTCTATTCGCGGCAGCCAGTCAGGGCGGTTCCCGCCACGGTGCACGCGTCTCTCTCCCGCACAGACTGCATCGACTGTCACGCCCCGATCGCCGCAGAGTGGCGACAGTCACTCCATCACCGGAGCATTTCCGGTCCGTATTGGCAAGACGTCAGGCGCATGGGCTATTTGAAGCTGTTCGACGCAGTGCGCAAGCCGTGCGAGAGCTGCCACGCGCCCGCAAATGTCCTCGACCTCGCTTTTCGTGCAACGGACGAGTCCGGCGATCCAGCCATCGGAATCGAGTGCACGCCGAACCTCCTGCAGGAACCGAGTGGCGTGACGCCCGTTCGGAGGCAGGATGACGTGGCGCTCGGCATCGACTGCGTTTCCTGCCATGTCTCCGCACGCGGCATCCTTGGTCCCGGACGAACGTCGAGCTCCGTACACGAAACGACCGCCGACAGCAGATTCCTCGACGCCGGGCGTACTTCCGAGACGGTATGCCGAACCTGTCATCGCACGACCGTTGACGTCTGGAAGCACACGGAGCTCGCGCGCCGCGGCACGACCTGTCTCGACTGCCACATGCCGATCGTCGAGGCTCCGTCGGTCACTGGCGGACCCGCGCGTGCGCGCCGAAGCCACCGTTTTCCCGGCGACAAGGACGCCGCAATGCTTCGCGGCGCGATCAATGCATCCCTCGAGATTGCTGGCGACCGAACCGCCCGATTCCGCATCGTCAACGACCGCGTCGGTCACCCCTTGCCGTCAGGCGCCAATTTCCTGGTGGTGGAGCTCCGGGCGCGCGACGAATCCGGCAAGGTCGTTGCCGAGACAAAGCGGGCGTTCGGGCGCGACGAGCCTCTGCTGCTCGATTTCTGGCCGTTCAACGCCGACCGGAGAATCCAGCCCGGCGGACACGAGGAACTCTCCCTGCCGCTCCCCGCTGGCAATGGGCGGGTCGAAGCCCTGGTGCGCTATCACGACTGGATCAAGGTAAGTCGGGTCGTGGCGACGATGGAAAAACCCTATTGAGGTGCAAGCCATGAGTATCTGCAAGACGATGGATTGCTGTGAGCGACCGCGTGATCGAGCGTGGCTGATCGAGGTCAGCGCCCTCGCGCTCTTTCTTCTCCTGGTGGGAATACTGGTCGCTGTCCCCGGCAGACAGTGGGCCGAGTTCGCTCTCGGACTCAGTGCGATTCTCCTGGGCAAGAACGCCGCGCGTTTCTGGAGCGGACTCGCGGTGCGCCACGCAGGCCTAGCCGTAGGCGGCGGCGCGCTTGCCGCCGGTGTGGCGGGCCTGGTTTGGCCCGAGTCGCCACTGCTCGGGATCTTCCTGATTGCCACGGGCGTTGTCGCGTTTGCCCTGGCGGTCCGGGAGTTCACGACTCGCCGGTAGCCCGCGGAGTCGCCATGGCACTTGCTGTTCCGATCATGCGGCGGCCATGAAGACACCGGTGAAGATCATCGCCTGGGTGCTCACCGTGCCCATGGCGGTTGTCCTGGGCGTGTCGCTCTATTTCGGCGTCCACATGCTGGTCCGCCAGCAGCCCGAGGTACGGTCAGGCACGGTCCATTCGTCGTTGAGCCGCGAGAGTTGCGATGGGTGCCATGCGCCCATTGCCAGCGAATGGCGCGAGTCGTACCACTTCCGCAGCCTGACCGGTCCGTTCTGGGCGCGAATCCGCGCCAAGGGGTACGAGCGCCTCTTCGCCTCGCTGCGGATCGCCTGCGTCAATTGCCACGCGCCGGCAAACGTACTCGATCTCGCCAGGGGTGCCTATCCGGTTCAGCGAAGCGACGGCGTGGCGCGGGGCGTTGACTGCGTTTCGTGTCACGTATCGAAGCGCGGCATTCACGGACCCGGCCGCTCCACCACGACGGCGCACGAAGTCATCGCGGACCAAAGATTCCGCGATCCGATGGTCGCAAGCGTTGCCGTTTGCGGTACCTGTCACGAGGAGGCCAAACATGCGAATACCGTCTCGGCATGG
This sequence comes from Gammaproteobacteria bacterium, assembly GCA_029857655.1. Taxonomy (GTDB): domain Bacteria; phylum Pseudomonadota; class Gammaproteobacteria; order Steroidobacterales; family Steroidobacteraceae; genus SCUD01. The sequence goes on from JAOUGR010000115.1 coordinate 4,224, forward strand.
CGCCAAACGGACTTCGCTGAGAATGGGGTGTCCTGCCTCCACTGCCATATGCCCGAGATCCGGGTGCCGTCCGTGGTGGACGGACCTGCACGGACTCGAAGAAGCCACCGCTTCCTCGGCGACAAGAACGAAGAGATGCTGAAGAAAGCGCTGAATGCTTCCGTCGTCACGACGACCGACGGGAAGGCCATGGTGCGATTGGTCAACGACCGTGTCGGGCACTCATTCCCGGCTGCGGGAATGAATTCGCTGGTCGTCAACGTGACCGTGCATGACCAGGAAGGGCGCGTGGTCCAGGTGGTCCACCGCGAATTCGGCACCAAGGAGCGATTGCCCGAGTACCTCGACTTCTGGCCGTTTCTGCGGGTTTCGAAGATCCCCTACGGAGCAAGCCGGGAAATCACTATTCGGCTGCCGCCTGGGCCCGGTTTCGTAACGGCCGATTTTCTCTACCGGGACTGGGTCACCATCACCGACCGCGATACCTTGATTGAGAGGATCACGAAGCGATACTAGGGTTGACGCGGGCGCCCTCTGATCTCCCGACCGCCTGGCTCGCAGCCATGTACTCTATGGCGCGATGTCGAGGCCCCGCATCCGCCCCCTCATCTTCGCGATGCTCTTCACGTCCGCGTTCACGGGGTACGTGTAGCGGTCGGGCATTTCGGTCGTGGCCGAGTGGATCATGCCGGAGTTGGGCCTGTCCCAGGTGCAGATCGGTTGGGTCATGACGGCCTTCCTGTTCACATACACGGTGTTCCAGATGCCAGCTTGGCGCTCGGCCACGTGGTCGGCGCGCGGCAGTTGCTGACGGCCATCAGCTTGGCCACGGTCATCGCGAACATCCTGACCGCCTCCGCCCCGCTGATCGCGGCCACGGGCGTCATCTTCCTCACGCTCCTCTTCGCCCGGGGCGTGCTGGGTTTCGCGCAATCGGCGCTCTTCCCGGTCATCTCGGGCCGATCCGGCTTTGGTACCCCGAGGGCTCTTGGCCTTCGCTCCAGTGGCTGACGGTGACGGGGCTCTGATTCGGCGCGGCGGCGGCCTCGCTGCTCGTGGCATCGCTGATGCAGGAGTTCGGCTGGCAGAAGGCGTCATCCATTCGAGCGTGCCGTCGCTCTTGCTCGTCGCGCTCTGGTATTGGTTCGCGCGGGACCGGCCCGATCTGCATTCGCGGGTCTCGAAGATGGAGTTCCTGGAGCTCGCGAGCAATCCGCGCCACGAGGTTGCACTTGCTACATTCCCACGAATAGCCGCTTTTGCCGGACCGCGACCGCCGAATTTGGCAGTCGCGGCCAGCCCGGCGAGACTACACCTCGGTCTGCTCGGCGATTTCCAGAGCATCGTCGACCTCGATCCCGAGATACCTCACAGTGCTTTCAAGCTTCGTATGCCCGAGCAGAAGCTGAACGGCCCGGAGATTCCTGGTTCGCCGGTAAATCAGCGTTGCCTTGGTGCGTCGCAACGAATGCGTGCCGTAGGCTGCCGGATCTAACCCAATCGACCTCACCCAGGATCCGACGATCCGAGAGTACTGCCGGGTTGAAAGATGGGGCGACTCCGACACCCGGCTCGGAAAGAGGTACTGCTCGGGCTTCAGATGCGCCGAGGCGATCCACGTGGCGACCGCGTCCCGCGTTTGGTCGGTGAGCTCAAACTGGACCGGCCGCTGCGTCTTGCTCTGCATGACAATCGCGCGAGGTGCGACTCGGGTGCCGTGGACGACATCGTGGACGCGCAGGCCGACCAGATCGCAGCCGCGCAACTTGCTGTCGATGGCGAGGTTGAATAGCGCAAGTTCTCTGGCTCGATGGGTCAGCTGCAGTCGAATCCGGATGCCCCAGATCTCCTTCAGCTTCAGTGGGGGCTTTTGACCGAGCAGCTTGCCCTTGTTCCACGGCACTGAGTGCCTTTCGCTCTTGGTGTCGGTATCCATGAACAGCTCCTTCGTTGTGGGAACGGAGCTTCATGTTGATGCCGGCCGATGGGCGCTTCACGACCCAAGGCGGACACGGGGTCGAGCGGCGGCGGATCGATTGAATGCACCTATTGTATGCACCGATCTTGAAAACTGTGTTCGGAAGGGTGGTAACCCCTCCTCGGATTCACGTTCCACCTCTTCCGCCAATTGCCATCTGATAACAAGCACTTATACTAGCGCCGCCTGCGATCAAGATCGCTAAATCAACGCAGACGATTCTGTTAGCAAAGCACGAGACTGCACACTAGCAATGTGCAGCGAAAGCGCGGGCCAACTATCACGTTGCTAACAGTCGGGCTGGCGGGAGTGCCCATGACCGATTCAGAACGCTTGCAGGTTTCACAGTGGATTCTTGAGCGTAACCTTCATTGGATCGGTGCTGCCGAAGTGAAGACGGGCGTCATCGTTGCAATCGACACAGCGATGCTGGGCGGCCTCGCTGCTGCATTCAGTGCGGTTGCTCCTGCCGAGCGGACTGCGTGGGCAACTCTTTTTACGATCATTTCTGCCGGCTGTCTGGGGGTGGCACTCCTCTGCACCGCTATGTCCATCTTGCCACGGGTCACTGGTCCTGAGTCGTCGTTCATTTTCTTCGGGAAGATCGTAAAGCGAACCACCGCAGAGTATGCAGATGCATTTCGAAAAATGACTG
>JAOUGR010000116.1 GCA_029857655.1 Gammaproteobacteria bacterium
AGCTGCTCTCGGACACACCGGCGTGGACCGACCTGCGATTGGCCGTCAACAAATACAGACCGCTCCATGTCCGACGTGAACGCACAGGTCCTCGAATCGCACTTCGTCGTCTATCCGAGCACCGTCACCAGCGCAACATCGCGTGGGTTGGAGACGGCAGAACTTCGGCGCCGACAGCGACTACGAGGACACATCTCTTTGGATGATATTCCGAGCCGCGACCGATACGAACTGGATGTATCAGGCCTGCCATGCGGCTGCGTGCGTGACGGTCGACTCCAGCGTCGCGCCGGCCGCTGACACGATCTACCAATTACGCATCCGCGCCACCACGGCAGGCGCCTACACGATCTGCGCCGCCGGTTTCGATGCAACGCTCTCAGCCATTGCGGCTTCGGCGGGGTACCTGTCGCCATACTACGCGATTAATTAAGTCGCTGGACGCGAGCGCCAAGGAGGTCCTCGTCGACTACTTCGGCTACAAACTCGCATAGCTGGCCCGGTAGCGCCCTGGTTATTCGGTGACCGGATCGCCCGCGGGTTGAACCGGCTTCGGCGGCGGCACGATCAGGCCCAGCACGCGTGTGAAGAGGGGACGCGCCGTCGCTGGCAGCCCGCTGGCGACCAGCGTCAGCCGGTGCCGGTCTTCGTCCCTCAGCGTGCGTGTGAGGCGCAACAGGGCCATGAACACCACAATGCCCACCGGCACTCCGGCGAGGAAGCCGGCCCACGGCCACGCACGCAGCGCATTGACGAGCGCCCAAACCGAGCCGGCCATGGCCACCGAGCTGAACGAGATGCCGGCGAGCGCTTGCCACCGCATGCCCACGCCGAACATGCGCCAGCACAGCCACCACACGCCCACGCCGGCCATCGCCTGCGCGGTGCCGTTGCCGATGGCCGCGCCCATGGCGCCCCACTGCGGAATCAGCAGCACGTCGAGGGAGATCTTGATGACGCCGCACACGCAGTTCCACCACAGCAGACGGCCTTGCTCTTCGGCCGCCTGCAGCAGATTCTGTGCGGGCATCATGAGAGCCTTGGGGACGGCGAGCACGCACATCAACATGAACACCGGAATCGCAGCGCTCACGCTCTTGCCGTAGATGGCCCAGATCGGCCCGGCCACGGCAGCGGCGCCGAACAGCAGCGGCATGGCGATGAGCAGCAGGTAGACGCCGGATGTGGCGGTCATCGACACCACGCGCGCGCGGTCGCGTCCGTGTTCGGCCATCACGGTGCTGCCCATGGCGCTCGAGAGCGTCTGCGGCGCCAGCAACAACCGCTCGATCAGATTGAGCGGGAGCGTGAAGAACGTCACTTGCCGGATATCGGGGTTGAACCAGCGCAGCAACGCCACGTCGGAGCGGTCCCACACCACCAGATTCAGTACGGTGAGCCCGATGCCCTGCGTGGAGAAAACGCGCATGCGGCGCAATAGGCCGGCGGGCAGTTCGGCGGAGCCCGCCTCAGCTGCCTGCGCAAGCAGCGGGCGCAGCTTCCAGACGAACTCCACCGTGTAGCCCAGCAGTTGCGCGGCCGCGATGCCGATGAGGCTCCAGCCCACCGCCAGCGTGACCAGCGTACCGCCCACTTGAATCAGGCCGCCGGCGAGCGCGCCCGGCACGTTGGCCTTCATGTCCTCGGCCGCCATGTTGGCTTGCGACGGAATGAAGTTGAGCACGCGCGGAAAGGCCGACAGCATGAGCACGATGGCAGTGGCCTCGAAATCTTCGCGCACCAGCCACAGCGATAATCCGATCCCCACAGCCACCACCGCGCTCATGATCCAGGCCTGCCACCGCAGCGCCGTCCGGAATATGGCAAAGGCGAGCGCGCGGTCGCCCTGGCCCAGCGCCTCGGCCATGAACTTGCGCGTCGTAATCGCGAGGCCCACCGAGCCGAGCATGCCGCTCACGTTGGTCCAAAACGTGAGGTTGTAGAAGTAGCCGAGCAGTTCAGGACCGAACGTGCGCACGGTGAGCACCGACGTGGCAATGGCGGCGAAGATCGAGAACGCGGTCTCGACGCCGTACCACAGCGAATTGCGCGCGACGGTGCGGGTGTTGCTCACCTGGGCGGTCCGAAAGTGCGATCGAGGCCGACGCGCGTGCCGGTGCGCGGCGTCCATCCCAATTTGTTTTGCGCCGCCGAAATGTCGAACGGATAGGGCGGCCGCAACGATTCGATGCGGTAGCGCGACAACGGCAATTCGCGCTTGAGCACTTTACCCATTGTCTCGATGCCCGAGGCCGCCAGCATCATGAACCATTTCGGGATGCGGATCGCCTTTTGCGCGGCGCTGAGATCGGTGCGGCGCTTGGCCACCTTGACGAATTCCTTCTGCGTAATCACCGTGGGGTCGACAATCTGAAACACCTGGCCCACCACGTCGGCCGCCGGACGCTGTGCGGCGAGAATCAACGCGTCCACCACATCCTCGACGTAAACGAGCGGCAGTTTGTGGCCGCCGTTGCCGACGACGATCCACCGGCCCGCCAAGCCGATCGCGCCAGACGGGGCAAAGTGCTCGCCGCCGGGTCCGAAGATCTGGCCCGGGCGCAGCACCACGGCCGGCAGCCCTTGCTTGCCGATGGCTTCGAGCACGATCTTTTCGGCGGCCAGCTTGGTTTGCGTGTAGAGCCCGCGGCGCTCGGGGTACGGCTCATACGCCGAGCTTTCGGTGACCGGCGTGCCCGGCCGGTGACCCGCCTGATCGAGCACGCTTTGCGAGCTCACGTAGACGACGCGCGCGACCTTGTGTTTGAGGCACGAGGCGATGAGATTGCGCGTGCCCCAGATGGTGCCGCGCTCGAACTCTTCCTTGCCGCCGCGCATGGCCGCGCCGACATGATACACGGTCTTGACGCCGGCGACAGCGCGGTCGAGCGCCTCGGCATCGCCTAAGTCTCCGTACACGGCGCTGACGTTGGGAAACTCCTTCATCCAGGCGACGGGCCGGCGCACGAAGACGCGGATCGCTTCACCGGAGGCCGCGAGCTTCTTGACGAGCGGCGCGCCGAGAAAGCCGGCCGCGCCGGTGACGAGAATTCCGGCGGGCGGGGCGGCTTCGGCGGCGGCGCGCGCGGCGGCCACGCGCTCGAGCTTGGCTGCGTCGGCGAGCTTGGAAACCTGCTCCATCAGCATCACCATGCGGCGGCCTTCGGAGGCGGGAATGGGCGGCTCGGCCCCGGAGGCGAGAGCCTTATAGTAACCCTCGACGGCGATGGCGATACCGGGATTGCCCTTGAGCTTACCGGTCAGGATGCGGAAGAGATTCCGCGTCATCTGCCAGATGGAGCTGGCGCCGTTGGCCGACGCGAAATGCATGCGCTGGATCGGCTTCGGGATCATCGGCAACTGGCGGCGCATGGTGAGCGACTGGATGTAGCAGTCGACGTGAATCACGCCTTTGGTGCCGTGGATCGTCAACTCGTTTTGCATCGGGTTGACGTTCCAGGAAAGATAAATCTGCCCCACGCCGCGCGGACACTCGACCATTGTGCGCCACTCGTCGAACATCAGGAACGGCTCGCGGCCGGTGGCATAGAAGCGCGCGTCCACCGAGCGGATTTCGCCGAGGAACGCCTCCATCAGATAGAGCGCGTGCACGCCGAGATCCTGAAACGGATAAGAGCCGTTGCGGAAGGGCGGCGGCAGCGGGCCGCCGGCATAGGGAATGTAGTTGGAGCTGCGAAAAAAGTCGACGCCTACGACGTCGCCGATGCGGCCTGACTCGGCAATGCGCCGGGCCGCGAGCACCATCGGGTCCATGCGCGCCGAGTGGTTCACCGACAAGCGGCGCCCGGCGCGTGTGGCGGCAGCCATCATGCGGTCGCAATCCTCGGCGGTTTCGGCCATCGGCTTTTCGACGAAAACATGGCAGCCGGCCTCGAGCGCTTCGATGGCGAGCGGCGCATGGAGGGCGGGTGGCGTGAGGATGTGCACGACGTCGGGCTTGGCGGCGGCGAGCATGCCGGCAAGCGATGAGTAGACGCCCGGGTTGCCATGGCGCGCCGCCATTTCGCGCGCCTTGGGCTGGTCCGGATCGGCAATGCCCACGATTGACACGTTAGGCAACGCGGCCAGCGCTCTCAAGTGATAGTCGGCCACGTAGCCCGCGCCGACGACGCCGGCGCGAAAGTGAGATTGACTCATGCTTCCTTTCCGAACAGGTGTTGTGAGGGATCCTGGCGGCGCGCGGCGCAATCGACGGCCTGCCGCATCTGCCAGGCGCTGACCGAATACCAGCGATAGCCGCGGCGCGCGCACGCCTCGCCCATGAACTTGAAAAGATTGTCGAGGCCGCCGCGATCGAGCAGCGCGGTGGAGTTGCGCTCCTGCGCGCCGTGCGTGTAGAGCTTGATGAAGATGTCCTGGCCGATGCGGGGCGCCAGATCGAACCAGCGTTCGATACGGTACGGCGTGGGCGCGTCCTGCCAGGCGATCTCGCCGGTTTCAAGGCGTGGCATGAGACGCTCGCGCCAGCGCAGGCCCATCGGCCCGGTGATCATCAGCAGATCGCCCTCACCCGGCTCGCCGGGGCGCACCTGCACGCCGTGGTCGAACGAGCGCGGCGCCGCCGGATCGTCGTTCACCCAGTAGATCTGATTGACGGTGCGGCTTTGGGTGGGCGAGGCGCCCGACGGCATGGTGAAGTCCGCATAGCAGCCCATCTCGCGCAGCAGCGTGATCTCGTTGTTGAGCCCGCAGCACAGCCCGTCCGGACGCGAGTTGTCGAGCGCCCAGTTGCCGTGAATGAAGCCGAAGACGGGGCGGCCCTCGTGCCGGCGCAGCAGGCCGTGGCCCTGGGTGAGCGTTTCAATGAACCCATACATGCGGTCCACGAAATCCTTTTCGCCCTCGCCGTGATGGTGGATGTGAATGTCCACATCGGCGATCCGGTCGGCGGTCATTTGCGTCAGCGGATCGAGATACTCGCGCCGGTACTCTTCCTGCGGGAAGAAGAAAGTGTAGACCGGGTGGCGGCCCGCCGAATCGGCATGACGGCGGGCAATCTGCGGCCACTGGCGCTCCCAGGTGGCCACGCGGGAGCGCGAAGTGGCGGCGTCGGGCTTGAGCCACTCCGGCTCGTAATGGTCGCAGATCGTCAACCACACGCGCGCGCCGGACGGGGCGGCTCCATTGGCGCGGAAGCGGGAACGGACATAGTCCGGCAACCAAAGCTGGGCATTGCGGGGTAGTTTCATGTGGCGCTTGACCGGCGGCGGGCAACCGCTGGTGGCGCGGCCCTCCTCCTCGCCGGTCCTCTCTCTAACTTAGGGCATGGGCCCGTTTGCCTCCATGGGAAAACAGTTCCAGAGCCGCAACTGCCGCCGAACGGGCTACTCCACCTATCGGATGGGCGGGAATCTGTTGTGAGGACCCTGCCACTGCCGATATCCTGGAAAGAGTGCCTGATCGTTCCCCCCGCGTCACCGTGCTGATGCTTACCTACAACCGGCCGCAACTGATCGGGCGCGCTGTCGCGAGCGTAGTCCGCCAGAGTTGTCAGGATTGGGAGCTGATCGTCGTTCAGGACGGATCGAACGAACACACGGTCGGGGTGATGAGCGAATGGGCCGCGCGCGACGGACGCATCGTCTATCTGCGGCGCGACAAGGGCGGCAACATCGCCGACGCCACCAACTACGGCCTTGCGCGGGCGCGCGGCGAGTATGTCGCGATTCTCGACGACGACGATGCCTGGATCGACGAACACAAACTGGCTCGGCAGGTGGAGTTTCTCGACGCGCATCCGGATCACGCCGGTTGCGGCGGCGGCGCGATCGTGGTGGACGGGGCCGGCGCCGAGCAGTTCCGCTACCGCAAGCCGGTGTCGGACGCCGACATTCGCCGCCGCGCGCTCTACGCCAACCCGATGGTGCATTCCACCGGCATCTTTCGCCGCGCCGCGCTCGAGCGCATCGGGCGCTACGACGCCTCGCTCGCCGGCTTTCAGGACTGGGACGTGTGGCTCAAACTGCTCGGCGAAGGCAAGCTGGCCAACTTCGACGAACCCCTGGTGTACTACACGTTGTGGGAGGGTGGAGGTTCGTTCTCCAATCAACGCCGCAACACCGAATCGGCCTTGAAAATCGTGCTGCGGCACCGTCATCGCCTTCCCGGTTTTGCCGGCGCATTGGCTATGGCGACGGCGTATTACCTGTATTCCTTCCTGCCTGTTAGCGTCAAGCAAGCTACGTATCAAACGCTGTCGCGGCTCAAGAAACAATTTTTCGCGCCGCGCGTTAGCGCCACCTGAGCGGCACTTCGCCGGGCGAGAAAGCCAGACCCACAGTCGCGGTTTTGCGCGTGGCGCCGAACAACGTGCTGTCGTATTGCACGCGCGCCGTCTCGAAGTTAGCCGTCGCATAGAGGGCCGACGTCAAACGGTAGGCGATACCGCCCCCGGCGCCGTACGATTTGAATTGTCCCTGCCGGATCTGTCCGTTGATGATGGTGCTGCGGTCCAACCCCTGCAGCAGGGGCGTCAACTGCGAGTAGAAAATGTTCAGGCCCGTCGACAGATTGCGCCGGGTGCTGTAGCTGTAGGCGGCGCTGGCCGTCTGCCCCAGTGCCGTCAACGACAGACCGTTACCCGGGTTCACGCTGCGGTCGAAGTTGAAATTCAACGCTTGGTGCTGCCACTGGCCGGTCAACCCGCCGCCGGCCACAAAGCCCGTGTTGATTGCGTGAAACACCTCGATCGTGCTGAACTGCCCGATGAGTTCCGCCACCAGCGGATCGACCGGCACCGAGCGCAGGCGCTCGGACTCGGCGCGGAAGGTGCCGGCGCGCGCATACGCGGCCCAGGTGCGGTTGAAGCGCCGGGCGTAGGCCAGCAT
>JAOUGR010000464.1 GCA_029857655.1 Gammaproteobacteria bacterium
TGCTGATCCGTGACGCTGCGGCCATCTCCGCGGTCGGATTCCAACCCTACGCGCTGATGCCTTGGGAAGACCTGCAACTGACGACTCGCTGGTCGGACTACACCTCGAAAGTCCACGAATTGCAGATCAAGTCGGCCGGCGATGGTCCGCTGAAGTGGATTGCCGGCGGCTTCTACCTGAAGGAAGACAACGCAATCCGTTTCGACGTCGAGATTCCCTGGTGCTGCGGTTCACCGCGCCCGTTAGGCCAGTCGTTCGTGCAGCCGGACCGCGAAGTCAAGTCGGAGGCGCTGTTTGGACAGATCGACTACGCGATGACCGAAAAGCTCAACCTGACCGCCGGTTACCGCTACACCTGGGACAAGAAGAGCGACCGGGGCGGCTCCAATCACGTGACCATCGGCTACTGGGTCAATCCCGCGATGTGGGACCCGGACAATACCTTCTGGCACGAGAGCTACGACCTCATCGGCATCGTTCCCGGCTGGAACGAGTTCTATCAGGCGGATGACCTGACTGACGCCATGGGTTCGCTCGCTGAGGATTTCCCCGACCGGATTCCCGGCACTGACAACAGCTACGCGGCAAAATGGGGCAAGGGAACATGGCGGGTCGGATTCGACTATCAGCTTGACGATGCCTGGTTCCTCTATGGTTACACCGCCACCGGGTTCAAGGCGGGCGGTTTCGGAGACAAGGTCGACGTCTGCGAATGCGGCAACCTGACTGCCTTTCCATATGACCCGGAAGAAAACCTGACCTTCGAACTTGGATTCAAGGCGCGCCTGCTGGAGGGCCGTCTGAACCTGCTCGGATCGGCTTTCTTCAGCAAGTACGACGACATGCAGCGCACGTTGTGGGCGATCGTGGGCGAGTCGGAGAGCAGCGGCCGCGATATCGGTACGCTGCTGACCACGAACATCGCCGAGTCCGAAATCAAGGGCCTCGAATTCGAGTTCGACTGGCTCCCGTGGCAGAACGGTCGCCTCTATGGCTGGGTGGCCTGGCTCGACGCGGAGATCACCAACCTGCCGGGCGCCGACGACGGCTGGTTCTGCTTCGAGCGCGCCTATCTCGGTCTCAGCGAGTGCGCGCCGGAGGATCCGTCGCAGGTCCGGCCGGACAATTCACTGCGGCGTCCCACCAGCTTCAACGGCAACAAGCTGCCGTGGTCGCCAGAGTGGTCTGCCACGGTCGCCATCGAGCATAGCTGGAGCCTCGGCAGCAATCTGCGCCTCAGTCCGCTCGTTTCGGCGCACTGGCAGAGCGAGATGTTCTTTTCCGACAATAATTTCGACGAGGGCCCGTTCCACAGCGGCCAGAAGGCCTTCACGACCATGGATGCGGCGTTGCGCCTCATCAATGAAGAGGCCAAGTGGGGCGCCGAGCTGTATGTCTACAATGCAACCGACGAGCTGGTGCGCAGCTGGGCCGATCCGGGCCCGGGCTACATGAAGGGCAGCTTCTTCCCGCCACGCATGTATGGTCTGAAATTCCGCAAGGATTTCTGACCGGCGTGCCGCCGGAATCCGGGCACTGGAACATGGCCATCGCCGCCGCCGTGGCGGCGATGGCTATTGCGGCATCCCGGCCAACCCCTGGCGGCACAGACGCCGCGGCCGCCGTGGTCGACTGGCCCCGCGCAGCCATACCCCCGCGCGACTCCATCGCGGCTCAGGCAACGGAGGCGCGGGCCGATGCGCTGCTCGCAGGCATGACGCTCGAGCAGAAGATCGGGCAGATGATCCAGGCCGAGATCAAGTCCGCCTCGCCTGCAGACGTCAAGACCTACCACCTCGGCTCCATCCTGAATGGCGGCGGTTCGTTCCCGGGCGGCAAACTCCACGCCTCGGTAAGTGACTGGCTCGAACTCGCCGATCGCTACTACGCGGCCTCGATGGAGGTTCCGGACGGCCTGCCGGCGATCCCGGTGATCTGGGGCACGGACGCCGTACACGGCCACAACAACGTCTTTGGCGCCGTGCTGTTTCCGCACAATATCGGCCTCGGGGCCGCGAACGATGCGGCTCTGACCGAGGCCATCGGCGCCGCCGTCGCTTCCGAAGTGCGAAGTACGGGCATCGACTGGGTATTTGCCCCGACGCTCGCCGTGGTAGGCGACCTGCGCTGGGGCCGCAGTTACGAAGGTTTCGCAGACGATCCGGCGCTGGTTCGCAG
>JAOUGR010000465.1 GCA_029857655.1 Gammaproteobacteria bacterium
GCGGCGCCAGGCGTTGATCCACGCCGGGATTTCCTCCGGCGGCAGCGGCCTGGCAAAGTGATATCCCTGCATGCAGTCGCAGCCCATGGTGGCGAGGTCCTGCGCGACCGACTCGTTCTCGACGCCTTCGGCCACGACCTCCAGGTCGAAGGCATGCCCCAGTGCGATGATCTGCTCGACGATTTTCCGGTCGGCCTGGTCCGTCTGCATGTTCATGACGAACGACTTGTCGATCTTGAGTTCATCCGCCGGGATCTGCTTCAGATACGAGAGCGAGGAATAGCCGGTGCCGAAGTCGTCGATCGAGACGCGCGCGCCCATTTCGCGAATCTCGGTCAGCACGCGGTGACTGCGCTCGCGGTCCACCAGCAGCGCATTCTCGGTTATCTCGACCGTCAGGCGCGCGAGGTCCACCGACCACAGGCCCGCGGCGTTCCTGATCACGTCGACGAGTTCCGGATTGCGGACAATTGACGGCGTGACATTGACCGCCACGCCGAGCTTGCCGAGGCTCGCCGGCCATTCGCTCAGCTGGCGCAGCGCACGATGGAATGCGAAGCGCGTCAACGGATCGATCTGTCCGGTCATCTCGGCGACGTCGATGAAGATCTCCGGTGGCACGTTTCCCGTGTCGGGGCGGTTCCAGCGCATGAGCGCCTCCACCCCGGATACCTTCAGGTCCGGGAGCCCGAGCTTCGGCTGATAGCTCAGCACCAGATCGCCGTGCTCCAGGGCGGTCGCCAGCTGCGTCTCCAGGTCCCATCCGGCCACCAGCTCATCAGCCTTGTGGCTCGTATAGACGACCGAGGGCTGTGACGTCTTCCAGGCCTCGAGCAGCGCGATTTCGGCGCATTGCATCAACTGCTCGGCCGTGCGCGCATGCGCCGGGAACATGCCGATGCCGACCGAGAGCCGCACGTTTGCGTGCTGCCCGCCGACCAGCAGCGGCTCCGAGCCGATGCGGTGGATCTTGTTGGCAGCCAGCAGCGCGTGCCCTTCGTTGCGCAGGTTCGACAGCACGAATGCGAACTTGCGATCGCCCAGCCGGGCGAAGTAGTCGCCGGGACGCGATATGTGCGACAGCTTGTTGCGCAGTTCATCCAGCATGCGCCCGGCATTGGCGTGGCCCACGCTGGCGAACAGGCGCTCGAGGTCGTGCACGTAGACCATCAGCACGGCGATGCCGAACAGGCGGCTTTCGCGCGCGGCGAGACGGCTGTGGATCGCCTCGAGGCAATCGGCGTAGCCACTCGTTGCCGCCGTCATGTGCATCACGCTGGTCATGGCTTCAGTTCAGGTAGTACTCCGCCGGGTCGACCCCGAACGCGCCCGGCTCGAGCCCTGATTCGATCCAGAGCGAGGCCTGGTCGTCGGCGGTCGACGACATCTGGTTCAGATCGACGACCCGGTAGTCCGCGAGCGGTTTCCTGTCCCGGTCGAGGATGATCATCACTTCGGGACGCAGCCGCCGGGTGCGGCTCTGGGCGGTCACCACGGCCACTTCGCCGGTATTGAGAAGCACCAGCGTGCCGGTCGGGAACATGCCGATCGCCTGCGTGAACTGGTCGACCAGTTCGGCCTGGAACCCGGTTCCGGCAAGCGACCGTAACTGGCGCAGCGCCCCGTACGAGGATTGGGTGCTGGCGTACGGCCGCGACGTGATCATCGCGTCGTAGGTATCGACCATGCCCGCAATGCGTCCGAAGACCGGGATCGCGTCGCCTTTCAGGCCCGCGGGATAACCGGAACCGTCATGGCGCTCGTGATGATGAGCGACCATGTCGCGCACGTGCACATCGACGTCGCCGGCCTTCTTCAGCAGGTCCAGGCCGAACTCGACGTGCCGCCGCATCAGCCTGGTCTCGCCGTCATCGAGCTTGCCGGGCTTGCTGAGGAGCTTCTCCGGAATCCGCGTCTTGCCGACATCGAGCAGCATCGCCCCCAGCGCGACCACGCGCAGCGCATCGCGATCGAGGCCGATCTCGCGGCCCAGCATCGTCGCCCAGACCGACGAGGCCAGGGAATGCGAGTGCAGGTAACCGCCCTTGCGCCGGATGCGCATCAGGCAGGACATCGCGGCGGGGTTACGCAGCACGCTGTCCACCATCGGCTCGACGGCCATCTCGAGCCGCTGGATGTGGAGCTTACCGGCATGGCGCAGTTCATCCATCA
>JAOUGR010000466.1 GCA_029857655.1 Gammaproteobacteria bacterium
AAATCGCCACGTTGATGCCGCAGTCCTCCATGCCCGCGGGCGGGCGCGTGTTCTCGGACACGCTGCGGCTCACCGTGCTGCCGGCGCGCACCGTGATCATGACCCGGCTTGCGGGCCAGGCGCCCAAGGGCATCGGCACGCTCAAGATCGCGGGCCGGCCCGTGCCGCAGGCGATGAACACCTGGAGCGGCGCCGACCCCGTGATCTGCCGCATTGCGCCGGACACCTGGCTGCTGTTCTCCGCGCTGCACGAGGCCCCGGAGCTGCTCGATGCCGTCCGCACTGCCTGCCGCAAGAAGTCCTGCGCCATCACGGATCTGTCCGACGCGTACGTGACGCTTGCGCTCGACGGTGCGCGCGCGGCGGCCGTGCTCGCGCGCGGCTGCGGCATCGATTTCGCGCCGAGCGCGTTCGGACCCGATGCCTGCGCGCGCACACGGCTGGCGCAACTGCCGGTCGTCTTGCGGCGCGTGACGCCCGAGCGGTTCGAGTGCTTGGTGGACCGCTCGGCGGCGCAGTATCTCTTCGACTGGATGCAGGACGCTGCGGCCGGTCTCGACTGACGTGATGGCAGGAGCGACCCCTTGACCACCGGCCCCCGCATCGAAACCTGGTCTTCGAACCTTGCGTTCTACCTCTCGATTGCCGGCGCGGCCGTCGGGCTCGGCACGCTGTGGCGCTTCCCGTTCCTCGCCGGACAGCACGGCGGTGGCTTGTTCGTGCTGGTGTTCGTGGTCGCGTGCCTGCTGATCGCCGTTCCGCTGCTGACGGCGGAATACCTGCTCGGCCGCCGCGGCGGGCCGAACGTGCCGCTGGGGGCCGGGCGCGTCGCCAGCGCCTCGGGGCTTTCATCGCGCTGGGCGGCGATCGGCGTGCTCGGCACGCTCGCAATCTTCCTGATCATGACCTACTACAGCGTGATCGGCGGCTGGGTGCTTTCTTATGTGGCGGCCTATGCCACCGGTGAAGTCTCGGGCTTAAGCCATGCCGAGATCACGGCGCGGTTCAACGCCCTGCTCGCCGACCCCTGGCGGCTGACGTTCTGGCACGCGGCATTCATGGCGGCGACCGTTCTCGTCTCTTCCGCGGGACTGCACCGAGGCATCGAGGTCGCCAACAAGATCATGATGCCCGGGCTCTTCGGCATCCTGCTCGGGCTTGCGATCTACGCACTCAACCAGGGCGATGCCGGCCGCGCGATCGCCTTCCTGACGCAGGTGGATTTCTCGCAGTTGAGCGGTGCGCTCGTGCTCGCCGCCGTCGGCCAGGCGTTCTTTGCGACCGGGGTCGGCATGGCGATCATGATTGCCTACGGCAGCCATGTGGGCCCCGGCACTTCGCTGCCGAAATCGGCAAGCGTCGTCGTGTTCTCGATCATCCTGGCATCGGTGCTGTGCAGCCTGCTGATTTTCCCGCTGGTGTTCGACTCCGGGGTCGATCCGGCGCAGGGGCCGCAGCTCGCGTTCATCGTGCTGCCCAGCATCTTCATCGGCATGCCCGGCGGCACCGTCGTCGGCACGTTGTTCTTCCTGCTGCTCGCGTTTGCGGCACTGTCTTCCTCCATTGCCGGGCTCGATCCCGCCGGCGGCTGGCTGATGGAGCGGTTTGGACTCAAGCGCGCGCCGGCGGTTGCCATCGTGGCCGCGGTGGCGTGGCTCCTGGGGCTCGCGACCGTGCTGTCGTTCAATTATTGGAGCGGCGTGCACCCGCTCGCGGGCATCGAGCGGTTCAAGACGTCCACGATCTTCGACCTCACGGATTTCTTTGCGTCGAACGTGCTGCTGCCGGTCGGCGCGCTGCTGACATCGCTGCTGGTCGGCTGGCGGCTCGATCGCGCGACGATTGCAGGGGATTTTGGCGCCGATCCGCGCGTGCGCGGCGTACTGCTGGTGCTGCTGAGATACCTCTGCCCGCTGGCGATCGTCGGGGTGCTGGTCAGCGCGCTGTAGCGGGTGCCGGGATTGCAGACTTGCAGGTTAGACCTGACTCGGGAGTAGCCTAGTCAAGGACTTACATGACCGCTGGGTGATTGTTCGGTAGAAATGACGTAAAACATTGCGTCATGTTCATACCCAATTGTAGTTAGAGCGCATGTCCGAAACCGGTACACAGCCTCGAAAAGTGCACTGGCTCCTAAAGGGCCTAGTGGGCGCACTTTTGGTCCCACTGA
>JAOUGR010000467.1 GCA_029857655.1 Gammaproteobacteria bacterium
ATCTGGCTGCGCCACGGCACGAGCGGCATGAATGCCCTCGACCTGGCCCGCTCGCTGCTGGCGCGCTTCGGCTCGCTGCGCAGCGTCCTGACCGCCGGGCGCCATGAACTCTGTGCGCACACGGGAGTCGGCCCCGCCCGCTGGGCGGAACTGCAGGCCGCGCTCGAGATCGTGCGCCGGCATCACCTCGAACGGCTCCAGGCGGGCCCGGTCCTCGGCAGTCCGCGGGCGGCTCGCGACTACCTGATCGCGCGCCTGCGGGACCTCCAGCATGAGGTCTTTTGCTGCCTGTTCCTGGACAGCCGCCACCGCCTGACCCGCTGCGAGGAGCTGTTCCGGGGCACGGTCGACGGCGCCAGCGTCCACCCCCGGGAAGTCGTCAAGCAGGCACTGGCCCGCAACGCAACCGCGGTCATTCTGGCCCACAACCACCCTTCCGGGATCGCGGAACCGAGCCAGGCCGACGAAATCATCACGACCCGGCTGCGGGATGCCCTGGCGCTGGTCGAAATCCGCCTCCTGGACCATCTGATCATCGGCGACGGCAGTTGCACGTCCCTCGCTGAAAAAGGCCTGATGAGCCCCAACACGCTGATTTGACTGCCCGTAGCCCGGCTGGTCTAATACGCGGCTCTTTTGGAGTCCGCACCATGTCACGCGTCTGCCAGGTCACCGGAAAGCGCCCGAGCACCGGCAACAAGGTTTCCCACTCGAACATCAAGAAGCGCCGCCGCTTCCTGCCGAACCTGCACACCCAGCGGTTCTGGCTCGAGAGCGAGGGCCGGTGGGTGACGCTGCGCCTTTCCACCCGCGGCCTGCGCACGATCGAGAAGCGCGGCCTCGAGACCGTCGTCGCCGAACTGCGTGCCGCCGGCACGCGTGTCTGAGGAAACCGCCATGCGCGACAAGATCAAGCTCGTCTCCTCGGCCGGCACCGGCCACTTCTACACCACGACCAAGAACAAGCGCCTGCACCCTGAAAAAATGGAGCTGAGCAAGTTCGACCCGGTCGTGCGCAAGCACGTGGCCTACAAGGAATCCAAGATCAAGTAGGCCCCCGGCCCGTCCCTGGGCTAAACTCCCCCGCAAAATGCGCGCCCGGATGACCCGGTCCGCGCCGGCACAAAGGGGAGTCTTGGAAATGAAGAACTCAGAGATCGGCTTGCGCACCACCAATGCGCGGCGCTGCCTCGCCGCTGCGATCGCCATGGCATTGCCGCTGCCAGCGGCACTGGCGCAGGCTCCCGCGCCGGGAACGGCGCTCGACCCGGTGACGGTAACGGCGCAGCGCCGTGTGGAGAACATCCAGGAAGTGCCGCTTTCGGTTGCGCCCCTCGAGGGCGACCGGCTCGATGTCATGCTCGAAGGCGGCGCGGACGTCCAGGCCCTCGCGACGCGGGTTCCGAGCCTGTACGCCGAGTCGTCGAACGGCCGGCTCGCGCCACGCTTCTATATCCGCGGCCTCGGCAACTCCGATTTCGACCTCGCGGCCTCGCAGCCGGTCTCGATCATCGTCGACGACGTGGTCCTCGAGAATGTCATCCTCAAGAGCTTTCCGCTGTTCGACATCGAGCGGGTCGAGGTCCTGCGTGGGCCGCAGGGCACCCTGTTCGGCCGCAATACGCCGGCCGGCATCGTCAAGTTCGACACCCGGAAGCCGAGCCAGGATGCGGGCGGCAACTTCAGCGTGAGCTATGGCGAAATGGATTCCTTCGCCCTTGAAGGCGCGGTCGGCGGCGGACTGAGCGACACGGTTTCCGCGCGCGTCGCCGCGATCTATCACGAGCGTCAGGACTGGATCGACAATACGTTTACGGGCCAGGACAACGCGATGGGCGGCTTCCGCGAACACGCGTTCCGCGCCCAGGTCCTGTTCGAGCCGTACGACAATTTCAGCGCGCTGCTGAATTTCCATGCCCGTGACATCCACGGCACGGCGTCGATCTTCCGCGCCAACGTGCTCGGCCCCGGCAGCAACGGATTCAATTCCAATTACGACCGCAACAGCGTTTCCTACGACGAGGGCCGCAACAACCCGCAGCGTGCCAAGGGCGAGGGCGGATCGCTCAAGCTCGACTTCAAGCTCGCGGGCGATATAACCCTGACGTCGGTGACGGCGTACGAGACGACCGAAAGCCGCAGCCTCGGCGACATCGACGGCGGCTTCGG
>JAOUGR010000468.1 GCA_029857655.1 Gammaproteobacteria bacterium
AACCCGCCCAACCTGGAATTCCTGGTGCAGAATCCGCTGATCGCACGCTGCCGCCGCGATCTCGTCGGCAAGGTGCTCTTTGGCTCTGAACCGGTCGGACCAGAACAGGTCGAACGCGCCCGGCAGATCTACGCATCCGCCGGCCTCAAGGCGATCCGAATGTATTCGATGCAGCGGCCGCAACAGGCGACCTGGGATGTGGTCCGGTCGGCACCGGGCATCGAACTGGTCGACCTCAGCGATGAGCCGAATCCTGAAATCACCTATTGCAAGTGCTGATCGCGCCCCGGATCCTGCAGCAGCGCACGATGCCGGCTGCCAGCCACCGTCAACGCCGCATAGTCGCCGCGCGCCACCACCCGTCCGCCCTCGAGCACGGCAATGTCATCGCAGAACGCCGCCACGGAGGGCCGATGCGACGCAAATATCAGGGTCCTGCTGCCGAGGCCTCGCAATGAAGCAAGGATCCCAGCCTGGGTCACAAGATCGAGTTCGTTGGTTGCCTCGTCCAGGACAAGCACGGCCGGGTCGCGGTAAAGCGCCCGCGCGATGCCGATCCTCTGCCGCTGCCCGCCGCTCAGGTTCGCGCCACGCTCGCCGACCAGCGTCCGATAGCCATCCGGCAGCTTGGTGACGATGAAATCGTGGATTTCGGCGATGCGCGCCGCGCGTTCGACGCGCTCGAGATCGATTTCTCCCGGATCCACGCCAAGCGCGATGTTGTTCGCCACAGTATCGTCGAACAGGAAAACGACCTGGGGCACGTAGCCGATATTCCGCTGCCATGCGCGCTGTTTATCCAGCGTGATTGGCACACCATCCACGAGGACCCGCCCCTGCGAAGGCTGCAGCAGGCCGAGCAGCACATCTATCGTGGTTGATTTGCCCGCGCCCGTCGGGCCGGCGAAACAAGTCGCCTTGCCCGCGCGAATCCTCAGCTCCACTCCGGAAAGGGCATCCTGGCGGCCACTGGAATAGCGGAAGAAGATGTTTTCGAGCTGGATCGCATCGCGCAACGAAACCGTGCCGGCATGCGTGTCCACGTGCGCCGGGCCTGGAGCGGAGAAATCCCGCCACAGCGGATCCAGCGCCTCCATGTTGTAACGGACCTCCTGGACGCCGTCCAACAGTCCCTTCAGCGCGGGGATCAGGCGATAAGCGGCGAACCCGAACATCGCCAGCATGGCAATCACGCTCGCAGTGTCTTCCTCGCTGCCCATCATGAAGAGCGTAGCGCCAAGCAATCCGCCGAATGCGATCAACTCGAGGCTCTGGGCGGGGATGATGTCCAGCGTGCTGTAAGTGATGGTATTCTTCGACAGGCGCAGCAGCGGCTTCGAAAATCGCTCGACGAAATGCTCCTCGCAGCCGAGTACCTTGATCTCCTTGGCCGCGCCGAGCGCCTCCTGTGCATTCTTGTACGTCTCGGTATTCAGGGCCGCGAAATCGGAGCCGAGGCGCGCGACCTTCGGCATCACCAGCAGGTAGATGATCCCGTACGCCGTCGACAGTACGAGCAGCGTGACAAACGTGACCCATGGGTCGATCCAGAACAGCAATGCCACGATGAAAATGGTCTCGACCGCGTCCGAAAACACGCCGATGCCGGCCATCATCGTGCCGATGATGACGCGCTCGATCTCGCTGACCAGCAATTTGAGGAGCTCCGCGGAATTCCGCAGCTGCAGATGTTCGTAGGGCCCGGTCAGGTACTTGCGCAGCAGGCGACGGGCCAGGTCGTGCTCACCCAGGTGACAGACACGGAATGTCAGCCACGCGTTCACGGCGATCAGGAGATTCGTGGAAATCAACGTAAGCATTGCGAAGACGCCGAGGAACAGGCGGAATTCGCTCCGGTTCTCGAACCCGAAGTAATCGTTGACCTGGCTGAGGTAAGGATTTTCCGTGATCAGCGTAGGGTCGGCGACCACGGCGATGAATGGCATGATCGACGCAATGCCAACCGCCTGCAGGAGTCCGCTGACGGTTGAACTGACCAGCAGCAACAGAATCCGGACTCTTTCTTGCGCCGGGAAAAAGGAAAAAAGTTTGCGCCAGTTCTCGATCATTCGTTGGTTAGGATAGCATTCGACCGTTGTCACACGGCGTTCGGCATGTATCGTGTCATTCGAACAGTTACTTATCCTGCTGCCGGCTTTTTTCCTGCT
>JAOUGR010000469.1 GCA_029857655.1 Gammaproteobacteria bacterium
GCGGTCAACCCGAAATTGACACATTGGTCATCAGTGCTTCCGAGCCTGGCAGCCTGGAATACCTGCCAACACTGCCGAAGCTCCGCCGGCTGGTAATCGGGAACTGGGATTCTCGGAAGGCGGGCCCGCTGCCTGCTGGCCTCCACGGCCTGAAGTCGCTGGTCATTGGCACAAATAAAATGACGGACCTCTCCGTGCTGAAGACCGCGCCTGCCGGCCTGGAGGAACTGACGATCTGTAACGTCAACGAGTCCGTAAGCCTGGCGGGTCTGGAGAACATGAGCAACCTGCGCGCCCTCATCCTCATGATGGACAAGGATGAGTCGGCGCAGCCACTGCCGGATCTGGCCGCGTTGCCCAAGCTACGCTGGCTTGGCCTGCCACCCTGGATCAACCAGGAGCAACTGGCGAGCGTCGTGAAGTCGCTGCCGGATCTCGAGATCCTCCAGTTGACTGAAACGGAAAAACCCATTGACCTTGCGCCACTGGGTGGACTCGGAAAACTGTACGGACTCGTGCTGGGCGGCACATACAAAGATCTGGACATCGTGCGGACCCTCAAGTCACTGCGCTTCCTGGGCATTTCAGAAGAAAGCTGGCCCGAATCGCCCGAAGAGATCGCGGCAATTCGCGCCGCATTACCCGACGCGGTCGTCATCCGCATCGAACCGACCTGCCTCGGGTCAGGCTGGCTGCTGCTGTTCCTGCCGCTGCTGGGCCTGGCGTGGCTGCGGCACCAACGTCGCCAACCGCCGGCAAGAGCGGCCTGAAAGAACTCGTGACGCAGGCCGGACATCCGGATCCGCGCGCACTGCCCGGCATCACGGCGGCATCAGTTGGCCTCGCGGTCTTCGCCGCGTTCTCGCATCGCGGCGCCCCTCAGGTTTTCCTTGCCCTCGGCGGCTTCGCGCTCGCAGCAGCGGCCATCCTGTGGTCCGGGTTCGGAACGGCACGACCGACCGAACTGCTCGGCCTCAGCGGCTGCTCGAAGCGCGTCGTCACGTTCTCATTCGTCGGCGTGGCGCTCGGACTCGGCGCCGGCGTGTGGCATCGCTACGCGCTCGATCTCTCCTTGTGGCCGCACGACATCGAGGTATTCGTCGTCGTCGCCTGCCTGATCGGCGCCACAGAGGAAATCGTCTATCGCGGCTGGCTTCTTGGCCGCGCGCGCCCGCTCGGCCCTGCCGCCGCCGTTCTGGTGGCGGCGCTCGCGCACACTGCCTACAAGACCGCCCTGTTCGCATTTCCGTCGGTGGCGGAGTCAATTGACCTCGCACAGATTGCGCTCGCCACTTTCCTCGGTGGGATCGTGCTGGGCGCGCTGCGCGCCGCCTCCGGCAGCCTCGTTCCGCCGATGCTGGCGCACGCCGTGTTCGATTTCGCGGTCTACGGCGCGGTCGCCACCGCCCCCTGGTGGGTCTGGAACTGATCTGGCCGGCACGGCGGCGGTCATATACTTTCCCGCCCCGCGCGACCAAGTAACGCGTGCAATGCCGGACGGGCCTCGATTGCGACATAACCCGCTGATCGACCAGCGCGAACTCGAGCGATTGCACGAACAGTGTTTTTCGTGGGCGCTCACCTGCGTGCGCGGGCGCCGGGCAGAAGCGGAGGACGTGCTGCAGATGGCTTACCTGGCGATCGTCGAGGGCGAGGCGCGATTCGGCGGCCAGTCGAGTCTCCGGACCTGGCTGTTCTCCGTGATCCGCAATATCGCCGGCTCGCGCTGGCGGCGCGCGCGCTGCTCGCTCGAGGGCCTCGCGCGCATCGCAGCGTTCGCGCCGCACGCGGAGCCGTTCGTGACGCCGGCGATGCCGGCAGAGAGCGCGCGGATCCTCGACACCCTGCGCTCCCTGCCGAGACGCCAGCACGAGGTGCTCGACCTCGTGTTCTATCGCGACCTCTCGATCGCCGAGGCCGCGGAGGTCCTTGGAATTTCGCTTGGGACAGCGCGCATGCACTACGAGCGCGGCAAGTCGGCGCTGCGGGAACGGCTCGCCGACATGGGGCCCGCCGCATGAACGACCCGGCACTCGATCGCGAGGACGAAGTACTGAAGGCCACGGTGCGGGACGGCCTCGCCGCCCGCGACCGCGCGCTGCCGCCGCCGCGCTTTGCGCACGCCTGGCCGGGAGCGGAACGTCCGCGCACGGCCATCTGGCAG
>JAOUGR010000471.1 GCA_029857655.1 Gammaproteobacteria bacterium
TGCCACACATGGGCGTGGTCCGCGGAACCATCTGCGGCGTGCCGATGCTGCTCTTCCGCGTCAGCTTCAGCGGTGAACTGGGCTACGAGATCAATGTGCCGGCCGACCGCGGCCCCGCCGTCTGGGAGGCCATTCACGCTGCGGGTCTTGCACACGGCATCACGCCCTACGGCACGGAAACCATGCACGTGCTGCGCGCGGAAAAAGGCTACGTCATCGTGGGCCAGGACACCGACGGCACGGTGACGCCCGATGATGCAGGCCTGGCCTGGGCAATCGGCCGGAACAAGGCGGATTTCGTCGGCAAGCGATCGCTCGAGCGCGCGGCGATGCGGTCGCCCGATCGAAAGCAGCTCGTCGGGCTGCGCACCCTGGATTCCGGCACGGTGCTGGAGGAAGGTGCGCAGCTCACGGTAACGGCGCGGCAGAAGCCGCCGATGAAATTGTGCGGCCACGTCACGTCCTCCTATTTCAGCGCGTCGCTTGGTCATTCGATTGCGCTGGCGATGGTGGCGGGCGGGCGCGCGCATCACGGCCAGACCCTTTTCGTTCCCATGCCCGGTGGCGACATCGCCGTTGAAGTGACCCACCCGGTGTTTTACGACAGGGACGGAGCGAGGCTGAATGCCTGAAGAGTCCGCCACCCGGCATGCGCGGCAAGCCGGCACCGGCGGCTGGTTGCAAACGCTGGCGCCGGCTATGCGCCTTGTCCTGCAGGGCGGACCGAAAGCGCGGGCGGCGGCAGGTGAGGCATTCGGTGTGGCATTGCCGGAGATTCCGTGCCGCGCCAACTCGCTGGAATACCGGGCAGCGCTGTGGCTCGGTCCCGATGAGCAGCTGCTGCTTGCTCCGGCGGAGGACGCGCCGATTCTCGTCGCCGGTCTCGAGGCGGCATTGACGGACATTGCGCACTCGCTCGTGGACGTCAGTCAGCGGCAGATCACGCTGCAGGTGAGCGGTCCTCACGCCAGCGCGATCCTGAACGCGGGTTGTCCGCTCGATCTCGATCCCGCGGAATTTCCGCCTGGCATGTGCACGCGCACGCTGCTCGGCAAGGCAGACATCATTCTCTGGCGGACCGGCGCCGCCGAGTACCGTCTCGAAGTCTGGCGCTCCTTCTCCGACTACGTCTCGGGATGGTTGCTGGAGGCCGCCCAGGATTTCAACGTGCGGGAGTCGTAACAGGTTTGACGGATCCTCCGGCGAACCTTGCTTAACATGGGCCGCTGGCGGAGAATCAAAAAATTGAGCCGCGGCAATGCATAGCCGCCCGCTCAGCGACAGGTCAACAAGAATGCCTGGTGCAAGGGGAGTCTAATGCAGAACATTCAGCGCGCGGTTCAGTCTGTCCTTCGGTTATCGGCCTGTGCGGCAGTCATTTGCAACGCATCGCCAGCCGCGCTCGCGGATCAGGCTGAGGGCGCAACGGGAACCGTGCCGTTCGATGAGGTCGTGGTGACGGCGCAGCGCCGCGAGCAAAAGCTGCAGGATGTCGGGATCGCGGTGACGCCGCTCGGCGAGGAAACGCTGAAGGACCTCAATATCACGACCGCGACTGACATCGTGCGGGCCATGCCCAGCCTCAAGATGAACGCCTACTCCTCGGCGCAGGTCGTGTTCAACATTCGCGGCGTCTCGCAGAACGATTACGGCGACCAGCAGGAACCGCCGGTCGCGGTCTATCAGGACGACAGCTATTCGAGCTCGATCAATCTCGCCAGTTTCCCGGTGTTTGACCTCGCCCGCGTCGAGACGCTGCGCGGGCCGCAGGGCACCCTGTTCGGCCGCAACGCGACGGGTGGCGCAATCCAGTTCATATCTCGCAAGCCGACCAGGGAATTCGAGGCCTACACCGACCTGACGATCGGCCGCTTCGGCCAGATCATCGTGGACGGCGCTGCTTCCGGTCCCCTGGGCGACAGCTTGCAGGGACGCATTGCCTTCATCCGCAACAAGGATGACGGCTACATGGATTCCATCGTTGCCGGTGTTCCCGACCGCGGCGGGAATGATCACTATGCCTTGCGCGGCTCGCTGGCCTGGCAGCCGAACGAAGACACCGATGTGAATCTGATCGTTCGCTACATGCGCGCTGACAAGGAAACCCAGGCCGGTCTTTACTCGCACGAACCGGCCTGTCCGAATGCGCAGTTCCAGGGCG
>JAOUGR010000470.1 GCA_029857655.1 Gammaproteobacteria bacterium
CCCAGGTGACGCAATTCAGCGGCGAGCCCGGCGGCAGCCGTAGCATTGCCCGCCGCCTTGGCGACATTCAGCTCACGCGCCAGCGCCTGCATCGCGGCAAGCGCCTCCGGCGTGTTGAAGTCGTCATTCATCGCTTCAGTGAAGCGGCCGGATGCGTCGCCGGGCTCGAAGCGAGCCGCCGGCGTAACGTCGCGCAACGCCAGGTAAAGCCGTTGCAGCGCCGAATCGGCCTGGCGCAGGTTGTCCTCGCCATAATTGATCGGGCCGCGGTAATGGCTTGCCAGCACGAATGCGCGCAGAACTTCCGGCCTGAGCCGCGGCATTACCTCGCGCACCGTGAAGAAGTTGCCAAGCGACTTCGACATTTTCTCGTCGTTGATGCGCACGAAGCCGTTGTGCATCCAGACATGGACGAATGGCGTGCCGCAGGCCGCGCAGCTCTGCGCCAGTTCATTCTCGTGATGCGGGAACTTCAGGTCCATGCCGCCGCCGTGGATGTCGAAGTAGTCGCCGAGCAGCGCGACCGCCATCGCCGAGCATTCGATGTGCCAGCCGGGGCGGCCGGCGCCCCAGGGCGATTCCCAGGACGGCTCGCCGGGCTTGGCGCGCTTCCACAGCACGAAATCGAGCGGATCGCGCTTTTTCTCGTCTACCTCGACCCGCGACCCGGCACGCAGGTCCGCGAGCTTCTTGCCCGACAGCTGCCCGTAGGCCTTGAAGCTCGAGACGGAATAAAGCACGTCGCCACTGGCGCCTACATAGGCATTGCCCTTCGCCACCAGCGTCAAAATCATCGCAATGATCTCGGGAATGAACGCGGTCGCGCGTGGTTCGTGATCGGCTGGCCTGATTCCGAGCGCTGCAAAATCCTCGTTCATTGCTTCGATATGTCGTGCTGTCAGGGCCTCGACGGTCTCGCCCTGCTCACGTGCGCGATTGATGATCTTGTCATCGATGTCCGTGATGTTCCGGACGTAGTTGACCTTGTAACCACTTGCCAGCAGCCAGCGGCGCACGATGTCGAACGCGATCTGCGAGCGCGCGTGCCCGACGTGAATGTGGTCGTAGACGGTCATGCCGCAGACGTACATGCCGACCTGTCCCGCGACGAGTTCCCGGAATGGCTCCTTGCGTCCCGTCAGCGTGTTGTAGATCGAGAGCATCGGCAGCGCCTCAGTGGGATCGCGCCGCGCCGGCCAGGCGTGCCCGCACCAGCGCCGGCGGTATCGCCGGCAGCAATGCAGCAAGCTCAGGCCCGTCGCGCCGGCCCGTCAAGGCAATGCGCAGCGGCATGAAAAGCGCCGCGCCCTTGCGCCCGGTGCGCTGCTTCAGCTCCCGCCCCAGCGCCCCGAAATCAGCGCCCTTCTCACCGTAGGCTGCGATCGCGGCCTCGAAGAACGCCGGACCAGCCTCGGCCAGAACTCTGCGGTCGTCGGTGCTGATTGGCGCCAGGTCACCGCGCAGGACCGACAGCCAGTCTGTTGCGTCGGCGGGAAACAGCAGATTGGCACGCAAGAGGCCCGCTATTTCCAGCCGCTCCGCGGCGGATAGGTCTGCCGGCAATTCCGCCTCGAGCCAGTGGACCGCCTGCTCCGGGGTCAGTCGCCTCACTGCCTCGCGTTGCCAGTGATCGAGCTGTGCCGCGTCGAAGTGCGCGGGCGCCCGCCCCAGCCGGTCGAGCCTGAAATTCCGCACGAAGTCGGCGGGTTCCACCCACTCATCCGGCGCGCCCGTGTGTCCAAGGCGCAGCAGGTAATTGCCGATGGCCGCCGCAAGATAGCCGCGCTCGCGCAACTCGCCTACCGTGGCACTGCCGCGGCGCTTGGACAACGGCGATCCGCTCGCATCCACCAGCAATGGCAGATGGCCGTATTCCGGCGCCGGCATTCCGAGCGCCCGCAACAGCAGCAACTGGCGCGGCGTGTTGCTCAGGTGATCGTCGCCACGCAGCACCTGCGTGACTCCCATCAGGGAATCGTCGACGGCATTGCAAAAGAAGAACATCGCGCCACCGTCGGCCCGCCGCAGCACGAAATCGCCGAGCGTCGCAGTAACGACGGACTGCGGACCGCGCACCAGGTCTTCGAATTCGATGACCTCCGAAACGGGCACCCGGAATCTAAGCGCCGGCTGGCGGCCCTCGGCCACGCGCGCGGCACGC
>JAOUGR010000117.1 GCA_029857655.1 Gammaproteobacteria bacterium
CGCTAGGCAAGCGCACGGCCAGGGAACTTGAGCGATGGGTTTCACAATTGTGAGCGCTGCTCGCGTGTGCGGGTCCCTGAGGGAAAGTCCATGATCGTCTCGAAGCCCATTCGTGCCACCCGGACCTACGTACAGAAGCTTTCGGCGCCCCCCGCGGTGGTATTCCCGCTGCTGTGCCCGGTGCGCGAAGCAGACTGGATCGAAGGCTGGGATCCGCATGTCGTGTTCAGCGAGTCCGGCGTCGCGGAGCCGGATTGCGTGTTTCTTACCGACGCCGATCCCGGACATGCCATCTGGTACATCACCCGGCATGAGCCCGCCAGTGGCTTCGTGGAGATGATCAAGATCACGCCGGCCGTCACCGCGTGCAGGCTCACGATTCAATTCCGCCCGGTCGCGGCGGGATCAGAGGCGACCGTCACCTATTCGCACACCAGCCTGGGACCCGCGGGGGACGCATTCGTCGCGTCGTTCACGGAAGAGCATTACCGGCAATTCATGCGGGAGTGGGAAATGCGGATCAACCACTACCTGGTCCACGGCACGGCCCTGCCGGGCAGCTGAAGGTCAGTCCCGCCGTTTCAGCTGGTCCGGCCTGAACATCGCATTGCCGATCCAGCTCACGATGCTGACCAGAATCGCGGTCCAGAACGCCGCCCAGAAACCCTGTACCGCCATGCCCGGCAGGAATACCGCGACAAGCCCGACCATGGCGGCGTTGACCACCAGCAGGAAGAAGCCGAGCGTGATGAGCGTGAGCGGCAACGTCAGCAGGATGGCAAGCGGCCGCACGATGGCGTTGACGATACCGAGCAGCACGGCTGCGAGAATCAACGTAGTCGGGCTGTTGACCGAAATCCCGTCGACCCATTCGGTCGCGAGCCACAGGCCGAGCGCGGCGATCAGTGCGCGCAGGATGAAGGATGTCATCGGCACATTATGGCCCCGATTGTCATTTTGGTCAGTCGGACGCCCTGCCGGGTCCGGGACTCTTGAAGACTCCGGTCTGCATCATTTCGTATTCACCGGCATGGAAGACAACCTGGTTCCTTCCCTGACGCTTCGCCGCATAGAGGTTCTGATCCGCCAACTGGAGGACTCCCGCAGCCGAGCGGCCCGGTAGCGGCACGACGCAGGCCCCGCCTATGCTTACGGAAATCTTGCCGATGGCCGGCGCGCCCAAATGCGGGATCGCAAGCGCTTCAACCGCGCGGCGCAGCTCGTTGGCCAGTGTTTCTGCTTCCTGTTCCTTGAGTCCGTACGCCAACAGCACAAATTCCTCTCCGCCGAATCGCGCGACGATATCCCTTTCCCGCGCTACGGTACGCATCGTTCGAGCGACCCGACGCAGCACCTCGTCGCCAGCCTGGTGTCCATAGCCGTCGTTGTAGGCCTTGAAGTGATCGACGTCGATCAGCAGCACCGTCAGCGGTTGCCGCTCTTCCGCGCTCGTCTGCCAAAGTGTTGCCAGGCGCGAATCGAGGTGGCGCCGGTTCACGAGGCCGGTCAACGCGTCACGTGTCGCGTCTACCCTGGTGAGTCCGTTCTCCAGGAATGCTACACGCGCTGCGCGCTGCATATCCCAGGCCACATATCCTGCCAATCCGAATACGAGCAGCAAGGATGTTACCGAGTACGCTGCCAACACCGCCGGGACCTCGAAAACAATTAGTGCGGCGACGAACGACACGATCATCACCATCGCCGCCGGCAAGGCCTGCCGCAGCAGGAGGCCCGAGAAGAACAGCAAGCCAAACATGTTGATTGTCATCACCGCTGTACCGCTACTACCCGCATCGATAATGGCGGCCACTGCGACGGCGGCGGCGGCGGCCCGGAACGGGGTCATGATTGTTGCGAGCCAGAGGTAAGAACTGGCGTAGGCGCGGCTGAAAGCCATTAAGACTAACGCCACTGATACGGAGAGATGAACGACATTACAGGCGAGCAGCAGCATGCGCCCGCTATCCAGTGACGGACCGGCCAGAATCATGCCGATGCCTGCCAGGCCCACAGTGAGCTGGAGCGATTGCCAGAATCGCGCCTGCGTTCGCACACGCATGATATGGGAGTGCCGGAACGCTGCTTCCACCGGCGGCTCAAAGCGTAGCCAATTGGTGCCGTGTTCCAGCGCGCTGGCGTAGTCGGTCGCCGTCACTGATTGCGTGTCCGTGGCCGCTACAACCATCGGTGCGTCTGTGCCCAGGCGTCGCTTGCTCATGATTTCAACGGATGCGACGCCCGCGCTTGATGACAATGTCCACGAATTGCAGCAGATCGGGGTGACGCAGCAGGTCGCCACGCACGGCGATCACGTCCGCATACTTGCCGGGCGTCAGCGTGCCGGACTCGTGGCCGACACCCATTGCCACCGCAGCATCGTGGGTCGCGGCCTGTATCGCACGTTCAACCGGGATGCCGCAGTCGTGCACCCAGAAATCGATTTCCTGCCAGGTCGCCCGTGAATGCAGGTGCCCGGGTGCACCGGCATCGGAACCAAGCAGCAAGCCGACCTTGGCATCCACCAGCTGGCCAAGCTTGTCGCAAAGCGTAGCGGCACGGACTGACGGCATTTCATACCAGGTCACGCTGTCGGGATTCGCAAGCGAGCCCAGAATATCGGCCGCAACGAGCGGCGGCATTTCCGCCGTCGCGCGCGGATCGTCCAGTGGTTCGGCGTTCCTGCGCAGCGACTCGAAATTCAGGACTGCGGAAATTGCAGGGCTCCAGGTGAGCGGCCGCGGCGCGGGGTCGAGCAGGCGCTGCCGCAACGCCAGAACCACACTGTCCGGGAATGCGGCGGCTCCCATGCCGGTGCCGAGAAAGCCATCGAATTCCAACACGACGCCACGCTCGACGTCCGCCGGGCGGTCCGCATAGGCATGCACCGGCAGTCCGCGGGCGCGCGATTCGTTGACGGCCGCAGTGAGTTCCTCGGCGGTCCACAGGTCCACCTCGCCGAGCAACAGGTAATCGACGCCTGCACCCGCCAGTCGCGCAACCTTTCCCCTGGCGTCCTCCGCCCCCTTGACCGCCCACTGCCATTCTTCCGTTCCCGGAGACACCAGCTTGCGCAGCACCGGGCCCGATACATATAGCGTCGGTCCGTTGATCAGGTGCTCCTGTATGCGGCGCCGCACATTGACCGCGGCTTCGAGCGGCGCAGCGGTATCGCGGACGCTGGTGACACCCGCCTGCAGGAGCTGCCGGGCCGCGATCGGCATGACCACGCGCTCCGCAAGCGGGCCGTAGATTTCATTCCAGCGCGCCATGTCGCCATGGCCCAGGCGCATCAGGCTGGCCTGCATGTCCCAGAGGCCAGGCATCACGGTCATGCCTTCGGTGGAAATGACCTCGGCACCATCCGGCACCAGGACCTGGTCGCGGCCGCCCACAGCGAGGATCCGGTCGTTCTCGATGACGACCACGCCGTCGGCGATCGGCGGATTGCCATAGCCGTCAATGACCGTGCCGCCCGAGAGCACGAGTGTTGCGGCCTGTGCGGCCATGCCCATGCAAATGGCGGCCAGCGCGGGAAGCGCCCACCTCATGCGGCCGGGTCCTTGATTTCCCCGTTGCGCAGCCGTGTCTGCAGCAAACCGAATGCAAGTGCCCAGCCGGTCTTCAGGTGCTTCAGTACCGGCGCCCACTCGGCGCCGGACGGAATCCCTGAACCGATCACCCGCAGCATCCGCTGTCCCTTGTGTTCGTCGATGAGCAGGTCTTCGATCAGCGCGCCCTCGGTGAGTGGCGGCCAGTCCGAGCAGGGTTCAAACAGCAGCTTGAGCCGCGCACAGGGCTCGAAGTGCTCGATGAATGCCTCGCGCCGCCCGAACAGGCGTGACACCGCGAAGTACCGGCCGCCGATACGCGGCTCAACGACCGCCTGATCGCCGTACCAGAGCGCGAGTGCGTCGGGTTCGACCAGCGCCCGCCACAATGTTGCCGCGTCCACCGCGGTTTCAAGACTCTGCATGTAACCCTTGGTCAGCGATCGCATTTTGTCCTCACTAATCCTTTTCAGCGGCGCCCGCGGCGTTGCGGCGACGCAGCTCCTTGTCACGCTTCACCCGCAGGTCTGCGGCTGTGATGATATCGTCGTAGCGCCGCCCATCACGCGGATAGCTCGCCGCACCCACGCTGACCGTCATGCGCTGCAGGCGCTCGCCGACCTGGAACAGGCTCTTGTAGACATTGTTGCGCACGCGTTGCGCAACGGTTTCCGCGATCTCCGGCGTTGCCTCGGGCAGGAACAGCACGAACTCGTCGCCACCATAGCGCGCAGCGATGTCGCTGGTGCGAATCGCCCGCGCGATCGCGGCCGCGACGGTGGTGATCGCTCGATTGCCAGCCTGGTGTCCGTGCGCGTCATTCAGATCCTTGAGCTGGTCCATGTCCACGATCAGGAGCCCGTAGCTGCCGCGCGCACTGAGCGCACGCAATTCGTGCTCCCGGTGCAGCAGCGTACGGAATGCGCGCAGATTGAGCATGCCGGTCAGCGCATCCCGCTCCGCCATCTCTTCGAGGCGCCGCCGCGCGGTGATGACCGAGCCGGCGAGTACCTGTGCAAGGTATGCAACCAGCGCATAGGGGCCAAGTTCGCCGAACAGCCGCACCAGCAGCGCGGGAATCTCCGGTAACGGGCCCTCACCCAGGATCACGGACAGGTAGGCGAGCACGACTCCTGCGAGCACAATGGTCGCGCCGCGCGCCCCGAGCGTCATCGCGGCCACCACGATCGGCAGCAGGTACAGGTTGATCAACGGGCTCTGCGTGCCGCCGGTCTGGAACGCGACGATCGTGATGAAGGCGACCATCGCAGCCGCCGACAGTGCGATGCGCTCGCCCGTGCCGCGCACCGGGAATCCGCGCCAGCGAAGCGCCAGCACGAAGATCGTGAACATTGCGATCGCCATGTACAGGATTCGCGGTGACGAAGGCCCGGGGTGCGGGACCATCGCATAAAGCCCGACGGCCAGAAGCACAAGCCAATCGACTCGCATCAGGCTCCTGCGGATGCTCGTGTGCCCGGCCGGCTGTACGTCGTTGCCGGCCGCGCCGGTCTCCGGATCCGCAGCTGCCGGGCTATGGGGGATTTCCGTCATCGGGCCGTCCTGCAGCTACCGGGGAACCGGCGCGGCCTTCGCCGCAACCAGCGACGGGCTCCCATCCTTCAGCCACGCAACCGCTGCGCGTACGTCAGGATCCATCCCGACGCCCGGCTCGCGCGGTTCATCCTGCGGCGGTACATCGGGGAGCAGGACATCCGGGACAATGCCGCGCCCGTTGATTGATGCCCCGGACGGCGTGAAATAACGGGAAGTCGTGAGCTTGAGCGCCTGGCCGTCAGTCAGCGGCAGTACCGTCTGTACCGAACCCTTGCCGAATGTCTTGCGTCCCAGCAATGTCGCCCGCTTATTATCGTGCAATGCGCTGGCGACGATTTCCGCCGCCGATGCGGAGCCTTCGTTGACCAGCACCGCCATACGCGCGCCATGCGCAAGGTCCCCGGCCGCAGCTTCCCTGCGG
Source organism: Gammaproteobacteria bacterium (assembly GCA_029857655.1). Taxonomy (GTDB): domain Bacteria; phylum Pseudomonadota; class Gammaproteobacteria; order Steroidobacterales; family Steroidobacteraceae; genus SCUD01. Next base: position 5,530 of record JAOUGR010000117.1, read on the forward strand.
AAGTTCGCCTCAGGCGAACGGCCCTCCGCCGTCACGATGATGCCGCGCTCAAGGAAGGCGTCCGACACCTCGACTGCCGCATCCAGCACACCGCCCGGATTGTTGCGCAGGTCCAGCACCATTCCGCGAAGCTTGCCGTTATTCTGCTGCAGCGCGGCCAGCCCCCGGCCGACGTCTGCCCCCGTCGTTTCACTGAACTGGGAGATGCGAAGGTACCCGTAGCCCGGCTCCAGCATTTCGTAGCGCACGGAGTGGACCGAAACGACTGCCCGCTCGATCGCGAACTCGAGCGGCTCCGCGATGGGCTGACGGTTGACGCGGAGATTCACGACCGTGCCCGGTTCTCCGCGAATGCGCGCGACGGATTTGGCAAGCCCGGCGCCTTCGATGGCCCATCCGTCGACCGCAACGATACGATCCCCGGCGCGTATGCCGGCGCGCGCTGCCGGAGACGCGTCGATCGGTGAAATGACGATGATGGCGCCCGACTCGAGCGTCACCTCGACGCCGATACCCGAGTAATTGCCCTCGGTCGCGATCCTGAGATCCGCGAACTCGGCAGCGTCCATGAAAGCTGAATGCGGGTCGAGTTCGCCGACCATGCCGCGAATCGCCCCCGACATGAGCTCATGATCGTCTTTGCGCTCGACATAGTCGGCCCGGATGCGGCCGAGCACTTCGGCGAGGAGTTCCGCGTCATCGCCCGGCAGGCTGATGCCTGCGTGCCCGCGGCCGGCAAGCCAGAACCCCGCGCCGACCAGCGCAATTCCCAGGATTCCGCCGGCGAGGGCGGCCAGCAGCAGACGCTCCCTGCTATTCATGGGCCGCATGGTACCTGCGATCAGACCCCTTGCGCTGCCAGCTCTCCATAGAGGTGCAGGTCCGCGAGGACCTCGGACAGCGGGGTCGGGCGGCCCATCGCGAAGCCCTGACCGAAATCCACGCCCAGGCTCGCCATGCGGATGCGCAGCTCGTCGGTTTCGACGAATTCCGCCACCGTCTCCATGCCCATAGTGTGGGCCAGCTGGGCGATCGCCCTGACCATCGACTCGGTGCGCTGGTTGCTTCCGGCGTCACGCACGAAACTGCCGTCGATCTTCAGTACCGAGACCGGCAGTGCCTTGAGGTAGGCAAGCGAACTCAGGCCGGTCCCGAAATCATCGAGCGCAAAATTACAGCCCAGCACGCGCAAGCGCTGCATCAACGTATCGGCGCGCGTCAGGTTCGAC
>JAOUGR010000472.1 GCA_029857655.1 Gammaproteobacteria bacterium
CCGCGTGAAGCCGGCAGCGGGCAGTGCTTCCAGCAGCTCTTCCAGGGACAGCGCATCGGCCGGAGATCCATCTGCAAACGCCAGCGAGCCGTGGTTGGTCCAGATCCCGCCTGGTGCGAGCAGGCGATTGATCCGCCGCAGCAGGACTGCTGCAGGCTCCCCGGCCACGTCGATGAACCAGGGTGTGAGCACCAGGTCGAAGCCGCAGGGCTTGAATGGCGGTGACGACGCATCGGCCAGCAGGAGCTCAAGGCCGGGCGGGGGCGACATGGGTGAGGCCAGGCGCCTGAGAATCGCATGATCCGCGATGGTTCTTGGCGCGATCGGGAATTCGTACAGTTCCAGCGCCTGGCCGCTGAGGATCCGGCGCGCTGCCAGCATGAACAGGGGATTGAAGTCGAGCGCGACGGTCAAGCCCGGTTGCAGAGTGCAATGCAGGTCGTAGGCAAGCCGCGCAGCACCAGCACCCAATACCAGCGCGCGCTGGGCCTGCCGGCCAGCGAGTACGCCCATGACGGCGGCGAGCCCTGCAGCATTTTCGGCCTCGCCCCAGCACCAGTCGCGATGCAGGTTCGTGTAGTAACTCGAAAGCCCCTGGTTGAGTGGCAGCTCCGTACCGAGCGCAACATGCACCGCATGAGCCTCGGCGCGCCCCGCAAGGCCCAGGGGGGACATCAAATCGCGGATCCGTCGGGCCTGATCGTCGAGCGCCTTGGCCACATGCTCCAACCGTCGCTTTGTCTGGCTGCCCTGTTGCGCCTGCTCGAGCGCCGTGCGCTGGCGTGCAGCCTCGGATGCGTAATACACGAGCAGGTAGTGCAGCCGACCGCGCCACTCGATCAATGCACTGCGCGGCTCCGGCATCATCCACAGGACGTCGCCCACCGTCGGATAGTCCACACGGCAGGCCAGGCAACTCGATCCCGTGAGCCGGCCGCCGCAGGCGGGGCAGGCGAGGAGGTCCGCCAGGCTCGATCGCTCAGTCATGATGCGGATGATGCCGTATTGCAGCAGGTGGTTGTGACGGCCGCCATTGTCTTATAGTCGCGCGATGCCCGATTCCAGTGAGCCAAGGATCTATCGACTTGCATCAGACCCCGCTGCAGGCCCGTTGCGGTTTCGAAGCGATGCGGGTGGTGCCAGGCGATTCCTCGACATCGCGGGCCATAAGGGCCCGGAATTGCCCGTGGCGATGACTGACCCGGTCGTCGCAAGCCTCCCCCTTACTGGTTCCGCACCTCACGGGTGGCGGATCGACTGCGCAGAGGGGCGGTTCGAATTCTCCGCACTCGCCGTCGAAGTGATTGAAGAGCAGCCCTCGCTCTACGAACCACTGCACAGGCCCTTCAGCCTGAGCAGGACCGATCGCGTGTCGATCAGGGTATTGCTCTGGATCCTGCGCCTTCCCGGTGGCGCAGGACTGCTCCGGCGCTGGCACGCGCACCGTCACTGACCTGGCGTGTCGCTGCAATCCGCCACTGCGTTTGCGCCCGCCACGGTTGGCAATGTCGGCATCGGCTTCGACATCCTGGGTCATGCATTCACGTTGATCGGCGACCGTGTGCGCGCGACCCGTGCCGCCCCGCCCGGTGTGCGCATCGGGGCTGTCACCGGGCTTGCGGGCGATCTGCCGATGGAAGCCGACCGTAATACAGCGGGCATGGCGGTGCTTTCACTCGCCAACTCCCTGTCGCTGCCATTCGGTATCGAATTGACCATCGAAAAGGGCATTCCACTCGGTTCGGGCCTCGGTGGCTCGGCTGCATCCGCGGTCGCGGCGGTCGTCGCGGCCAATGAACTGCTGGAGCAGCCGTTATCGCGAATCGAACTCCTGGCGCATGCGATCCAGGGTGAGGCCATCGCCAGCGGTTCACGGATCGCCGACGATGTCGCGCCCTCGCTGTTTGGCGGTCTGGTGCTCACCGTCGGCATCGACAGGCCCAGGATCAAGCAGATTCCGGTGCCACCTGGGATCCGTTGCGTCCTGGTGCACCCACATCTGTTCATTTCCACGCGCGATGCGCGTGCGATGCTCAGCGGCACTGTCAGCATGTCGGATTTCGTCTGGCAGACGGCAAACCTGGCGGGCTTCCTCGCCGGCTGCTACACGAATGACTTTGCATTGATCCGCGAAGCATTCGAGGACGTCATCGTCGAGC
>JAOUGR010000473.1 GCA_029857655.1 Gammaproteobacteria bacterium
TGTTGCCCTGGTACTCCTGCTCGCAGCGCTCCATGCCGTCGAGCTCGATCGTCCAGTGGCCGGCCGCCTCCGGGCCGCCATTGCCGTTGACCAGCGCGTGGAACACCGGGTCGCCGTCGAGGCGCGGCAGGCAGCTCCACACGATGCTGCCGGTGCGGTCGATCAGCGCCGAGATCACGCAGTTGCCGATCACGCCGAGGTCCAGGTTGCGGTTGATCTTCACGGGGCGCGCTCCCGCTCCAGCGCCGCCAGGCTCTCATGCAGCCAGTCGTGCACGCGGCCCACCTCGGCAATGCGATAGCGCGCCGCCGTCGGGCCGGGGCCGACTTTCACGCCGTAGCCGCCCAGGCGCTCGGCCGTGCGGAAGCCGTCCTCGTCGGTGACGTCGTCGCCCACGAACACCGGCCTGCGTCCCGCGAACGGCGGCTGCCGCGCGAGCGCCGCGAGCGCGGCGCCCTTGTCGGCGCCGCGCGGCCGCGCTTCGACGACGCGGCTGCCTTCGGTGACGTCGAAACGCCCAGGCGGCGCCAGCGCCCGCATGGCGTCGCGGCATTCCTGTTCGCGCTCCGGCGCCTGCCGGTAGTGAAGGGAGACCGCCGCGCCCTTGTCTTCGACATAGACGCGCGGATCATCGGCGAAGCGTTCCCGCAGCGCGCGCGCGAGCGGTCCCGCACCGGCGGGATCCGCCGACGTCTCTGCCGGAGAATCTCCGTCCGCACGAAGTTCCGCCCCGTGCAGGCCGGAGCCCGCGAGGCGCGCCGGCGCGATCATGGCATCGACCGCGGCAAGGCGGCGGCCCGTCACCACGGCCACGGCGCCCGCCAGCCGCTCGCGCAGGGCCAGCAGCAATTCCGGCAGCGGCTCGCTGACCACGACCGCGTCGGGGTGCAGCGCGATGTCCGCCAGCGTGCCGTCGAAATCGAGGTACAGCGCGGCCGTCGTGGACAGCAACGGCGGCGGCGCGTCCGTGCCGGCTTCCGCCATCAGGGGGTCATTGTAACCATGCCGGCCGCGCGAGGCCCGCCGAATGCACGTCAACCGGTGCGCTGCTTCTTCGCCTCGGCCTCGACCACGCGGTTGATCTTCCACTGCTGGGCGATCGACAACACGGTGTTGGTGAGCCAGTAGAGCACGAGGCCGGACGGGAACCACATGAACATGAAGGTCATGATCACGGGCATGAAAGCGAACACCTTCGCCTGCACCGGGTCCGGCGGCGTCGGGTTCAGCTTGAACTGCCCATACATCGCCACGCCCATCAGGATCGGCAGGATGAAGTACGGGTCGCGCGACGACAGATCCTGGATCCAGCCGAAGAACGGCGCCTGGCGCATCTCGACGCTCTCGAGCAGCACCCAGTAGAAGGCGAGGAAGAACGGGATCTGCACCAGCACCGGCAGGCAGCCGGCGACCGGGTTGATCTTCTCGCGCTTGTACAGCTCCATCATCGCGCGCGCCTGCCCTTCGCGATCGTCCTTGTGCCGCTCCTGCAGCGCCTTCAGCCGCGGCGCGATCGTCTTCATCTTGGCCATCGAGCGGCCGCTCGTTTCCGACAGCTTGTAGAACACGAGTTTGATCAGGAACGTCACGATGATGATCGTCACGCCCCAGTTGCCGACGAAGTCGTAGATCTTCGACAGCAGCCAGAACAGCGGCTGCGACAGGATCGTGAGCATGCCGTAGTCGGCGGTGAGCTCCAGGCGCGGGCCCGTGACCTTCAGCTGTTCCTGCAGCTTGGGCCCGACGAACAGCTTCTCCTCCAGCACCAGGCTGCCGCCCGCCGGGATCGTCTTCGCCGGGCCGACGACGCGCAGCAGGTAATCGAGCTCCTTGACCCGCAGCTCGTACTGCCAGGCCTCCCCCGCCGGCGGCACGATGGCGACAACGAAGTGATGCTGCATGGACGCGACCCAGCCGCCCGTGATCGCGCGCGAGAGCGTGGCGTCCTCGTCGTCTTCGATGTCGAGCTTCTGGTAGCTCTCGCCGTCGTAGTACGCGGGCCCGCGGAACGAGTACGTTTCCGGGTCCCACATCGAACGCTCGTTGCCGGGCGAATGGCGCAGCAGCTGGGCGTAGGACGCCAGCCGCGCCGGTTCGCTGCCGGCATTCTCAATCTGGTATCGCAGCCCCACCGCGTAGCTGCCACGGCGCAGCACGA
>JAOUGR010000474.1 GCA_029857655.1 Gammaproteobacteria bacterium
CCGCGGCAAGCTGTTCGTCTACCGGACCCGCACTGCGGCCGCGCAGCCGCAGGATGTCGATCGATTCATTTATCGCCATCCGGTAGATCCAGCTGTAGAACCTGAACTTCGGGTCATAACTGGAAAGATTCTGGTAGGCCTTCAGGAAAACGGTCTGGGTGACATCGCGGGCATCTTCCGGATTCCGGAGCATCCGCGCTGCCACGTTGAAAACCGGCTTTTCGTACCGCTCGACGAGTTCAGCAAAGGCCTGCGGATCGCCCGCGAGGCACTCCCGGACCCGCGCTGCATCCGCTTCCTCACTCATGTAAATACGCTTCAGGACCCGGAAAGTTGGCGGGGCACAATGCCGGCGGCGCCCGAAATCCCGTACCATCCCGCGGTGGCGAACGGCGGCTTCGTCGGCCACTGTAGCGTCGGTCTGGAGCGCGCGACAAGCGCGGCAGACCCGGCAAAGATGAGGTCGTATGGAGCCCCTGAGGCGTCACGAGACGTGACCGCGACGATATTTCTGCAGGCTGGCGTCCTCGCCATGATCCCCTCGCTGGTGTGGGGATGGTTCTTTGTCTCCCGCAATCCCGAATCGCGCCAACTGGTCCTCGTGACCTTTCTGCTGGGGACCCTGGCCGTGGTGCCGCTGTTGCTGTTCATGGCGGGGCTCGGCGTGCAATTGCACGGCCAGCAAGTGGCGGCGGTCCAGCTTGCCGGTGGCGACCTGGCGCAGCAGGTATTCGGCGTGCTGGCCTTCCTGATCGGCGTGGCGCTGGTGCTGTTCGGCGTCGTCTGGCTGTTTCGCGTGATCTCGAAGCGGGTGACCCGGCATTCGCTGCGCCTCGGCGCGCTGCTGCTGGCAGCACTCGTGCTGCTGGCGGCGACCCTCAGCCATGACCAGCTGCGACAGAGCCTGGGTCCGCTGGGCGCGCAGCTGGCCGGCCTGTTTCATTTCCTGGTGGTCTTCTCCCTGTTCATGTTCCTGCTGGAACGCTTCTCCGCCCGCGTCGCCGCCAACGCCATGATCGCAGCGCTTGCTGCGGTACTCGTCCTGGTGGTGGTCAATGCCGACGGCGGGCTGGCAACCGGCAATGAGGCGGAGCTGAGCTCGATCTCCACGATCTTCAGCCTGCCGTTCCTCCTCAGGATCGCCGAGCCGGGCACCCTGACGCTGAAGATCCTGAATTTCATGGAGGTGTATCTGGCATTCGCGGTCGTCGCGGTCAGCACGCTGCTGGTCATCGCGATGGTCCACGTGATCTACCTGCTGCATGAGAAACGGTGGATCAAGCTGGTGCACGGTGCATCGCTCGCATTCTTCTCGCTGCCGTTCCTGGCCTGGGCGATGGCGACCATCAGTCCCGACGTGCCGCTGGCCAACGCGCACCAGTCGGCGCCGATGGCCGTCGAAATCGTCTGGTACGCAAATGCGGTAGCGCTGGCCATGCTGTCGGTCTGGTCGGTCGTCCAATTCACGCGCCAGTCCGGCGCGGCAGCCCTCGGCCTGTTCAACGGGCTGTACGAAGAACCCTTCAACTTTCTCGGTGTCGGGCTGTTCCTGACCCTGTTCATCGCCGTGTTTCACTGGTTCGGGCTGTCCGTGATGGCCTTCAGCCTGATCTTCCTGGCCTTCGCCGAGGAGTATTCGAAGCACCTGATCGTCCGCTTCACCGACGATGACAGCATCCAGTCGATCGACGACGCGATCGAGTTCTCCATCATCGTCGGGCTCGCCTTCGCCTTTGCCGAGAACGTACTGCTCTATTTCCCGCGACTGCTCGCCCAGCAGGACATTCCTGCATTGCTGTTCCGCTCGGTCCTGACGGTCCTGATGCACGCGGTTGCCTCGGGAATCTTCGGCTACTTCTACGGGCTTGCGCATTTCTCCACCGAGGAAGTGCGCCGCAACCATGCGGCCAGGGGTCGCGTGTACCGGATACTGCACCGGATCTTCCTGTGTCACCGCCAGCACCTCTACCACGAGGCCAAGCTGTTCGAGGGGCTGGTCATCGCCGGCACTTACCACGCTGCCTACAATCTGGCCGCGAGCCAGGGCCGGATCGGCATCATGCTGGGCCTGGTCGGCGGCGGCTGCGCTTTCCTTTATTACCTGCTGGGACTGAAATCCAACCGCGAGAAGATCGGCGCGATCGCGCGCACGCGGG
>JAOUGR010000477.1 GCA_029857655.1 Gammaproteobacteria bacterium
GAACGCCAGCACCTCGGTCGGGCGCGACAGCGCGCTGTGGATCAGGATGCCGTCCGAGCCCGCGGCGTGATAGGCCTCGGCACGCTTGAGCGCCTCGTCCAGGCCCCAGCCCGCGATGAACGCCTCGATGCGCGTGATGATCGCGAAATCGTCGTCGCCCTGCGCGTCCTTCCCGGCCTTGATGCGGCTGCAGAACTCGTCGATGTCCGACAGTTGCTGCTTGTCGCCGTCGATGAAGCTGTTGGTCTTCGGGAACAGCTTGTCCTCGATGCAGACGGCGGCGACGCCGCGCTGCTCGAGCTTGCGCACCAGGCGCCGGACGTTGTTGAAGTTGCCGTAGCCGGTGTCGCCGTCCAGCAGGATCGGGATGCGGGTGGCATCGGCCATGAACTCGAGCATCTCGAGCACCTGGGTCCAGCTGGCTTCGTTGTTGTCGCGCACGCCGTACTGCGCGGACAGGCACAGGCCGCCGGCCCACAGTGCCTTGAAACCGGCTTCCTCGCCGATGCGCGCGCTGATGCCGTTGTGCGCCTCGAGCAGGAATTCAAGCTGCGGGCTCGCGAGCAGCCTGCGGAACTGCGCGGTCTTCTTCACCGCGGCAAGTCTAGCGGATTTCAGTCCTTGGGGGCGCGGCGCCAGGCGTTGATCCACGCCGGGATTTCCTCCGGCGGCAGCGGCCTGGCAAAGTGATATCCCTGCATGCAGTCGCAACCCATGGTGGCGAGGTCCTGCGCGACCGACTCGTTCTCGACGCCGACCGCGACCACTTCAAGGTCGAAGGCGTGGCCGAACGCGATGACCTGCTCGACGACCTTGCGGTCGGCCTTTTCTGATTGCATGTTGAGCACGAACGACTTGTCGATCTTGAGCTCGTCGGCAGGGATGTCCTTCATGCCCGACAGCGAGAAGTAGCCCGTGCCGAATTCGTCGATCGACACGCGCGCGCCCAGTTCGCGGATGTCGGACAGGACCCGGCGGCTGCGCTCGCGATCCAGCATCAGCGCGTGCTCGGTCACCTCTACCGTCAGACGCGACACGTCCACCGAGTGCAGTGCCGCGGCGTTGCGGATGACGTCCACGAGATCCGGGTTGCAGGCGATGGACGGCGTCACGTTGACCGCGACGCCGACCTGGCCCAGGTTCTTCGGCCACTCGGCGAGCTGACGCAGCGCGCGATCGAAGGCGAATCGCGTGAGCGGATCGATCTGCCCGGTCATCTCGGCGATGTCGATAAAGATCTCCGGCGGCACGTTGCCGGCTTCGCCGCGGTTCCAGCGCATCAGAGCCTCGACGCCGACCGCCTTCAGGTCGGGCAGCGCGAGCTTGGGCTGGTAGTTCAGCACCAGGTCGCCGTGCTTGAGCGCGTTCGCGAGCTGCGTCTCGAGATCCCAGCCTGCAATCAGACCGTCCGCGTGGCGCGGCTTGTAGACGACGGATGGCTGCGAGGTCTTCCATGCCTCGAGCAGCGCCACCTCGGCACACTGCATCATCGCCTCCGCCGTGCGCGCGTGCGCAGGGAACATGCTGATGCCGACCGAAAGGCGCACGTTCGCCTGCTGGCCGCCGGACATGAGCGGTTCCGAGCCGGTGCGCAGGATCTTGTTTGCGGCGAGGAGCGCGTGTCCTTCGTTGCGCAGGTTCGACAGCACCAGCACGAACTTGCGCTCACCGAGCCTCGCGAAATAGTCGCCGGGGCGCGAGGCGTGCGAGAGCTTGTTGCGCAGCTCGTCGAGCATGCGCAGCGCATTGGCGCGGCCGACGATTGCCTGCAGCTGCTCCACCTGGTGAACATAGACCATGAGCACCGCAATGCCGAACAGGCGGCTTTCGCGCGCGGCGAGGCGGCCGTGGACCGCCTCGAGGCAGTCGGCGTAGCCGTTGTTTCCCGCGGACATGGGCGTGGCGCTGTTCATGGCTTACCGGGGCCGGCAACCGGACCACGGCACAGTGACAAACCTCGCGGAATTCGAACGTGACGGGCAGCGCAAAAATATGACAAACGCCCTCCCACAGGCAGAAAAAAGCCGGCCCCCGAGGGGGCCGGCATTCAGGTCAGCCGATGAGTTTCAGCGGGAGCCGCGGATCACCACGCGCCGGTTGTTGGCGCGGCCTTCCTTGGTGTCGTTCGTGTCCACCGGGCTCGCCTCGCCCA
>JAOUGR010000478.1 GCA_029857655.1 Gammaproteobacteria bacterium
GGATGCTAAACGTCCATCCGTCACTGCTGCCGGCGTTTCCCGGCCTCAATACGCATGAACGCGCGCTCGCCGAAGGTGTCAAACTGCACGGCTGCTCGGTGCATTTCGTCACTGCCGACCTGGATCATGGCCCGATCGTGGCGCAGGCGGCGATCCCGGTGCGCCCGCAGGACACCGCGGCGTCGCTGGCGCAGCGCGTGCTGAAGCAGGAGCATGTGATCTACCCGCGCGCCGTGCGCTGGTTTCTCGATGGCAAGCTCGTCATCGGGAACGGCGCCGTAAGCGTTAGGGGAAATGATGCGCAATTTGTGTTTGACGACAGTCCTTAGCCTTGCATCCGTCGCGGCGGCAGCGCCGCCGCAGCGGGTTGATATCGGCTATGAAATCTCCCGCGACGGCTCGGCACTTGCCGAGGTCACGCAGCACCTGGAGCACGACGGCCGCAGCTTCCGGCTCTCCGAGACATGGAAAGGCAAGGGCATGCTCGCGATTCGCGGCGAAGCGACCCGCTCCAGCCAGGGAACCGTTGCGGCCGACGGCCTGCGGCCCCAGAAGTTCGAGGACAAGCGTCCCGGGCGTGAAATCCGCCACGCGGAGTTCGATCCGGCCGCCAAGACGCCCACGCTGCAGCGGCAGGATCAACTCAGCTTCATCTGGACCTTTGCCTTCGCGCCGCCGCGCGGCGCGGCAACGGTCGCAGTTGCCGACGGCAAGCACGCAACCACCTACACGTATCAGCCTGCCGGGCGCGAGCGCGTGAAGACCCCGGCAGGCGAATTCGATGCACTCAAGCTCGTCAAGCGCAAGGACAATCCGCAGGACAAAACGACCGAGATCTGGCTTGCCGTTGACCGGCAGTACATCCCGGTCCGCATCCTTGTCATAGACAAGGAAGGCAAGCGCATCGACCAGGTGGCAACCAGCATTTCCGCGAAGTAGTGTGCGGACCTGAGGACGTAAGGAAATGAGGCCGACGCCCACCCTGCTCGCGCACGCCGAAGCGGCGCTCGCGGAACTGCTGGCGTTCGCGCGCCCCGCCGACCAGGCGTTGTCGGCCTACTTTCGCAGCCACCGCGAACTCGGCCAGCAGGACCGCGCGTTCGTCGCCGAAACGGTGTTCGCCGTGCTGCGGCGCAAGCGTTCGCTGGAAGCCGCCGCGGAGAGCGCGGCGCCGCACGCGCTCGCGGTCGCCGCGCTGGTGCGCGTGTTCGGGATTTCCGGCAGGGCCCTCGAGCAGAAGGATGCGGCGCTCGTCACCCGGGTCAAGTCGGCGCAGAACAGCGCTTTCCCCGATGCGGTGCAGGCCGATCTGCCCGACTGGCTCTGGCAGCGCCTGAGCGCCGAATACAGCGCAGGCGAAGCAATGGCCATCGCGCGAGGACTGCTCAATTCCGCGCCGCTGGATGTGCGCGTCAATCTGGACAAGCTTTCCAGGGAGGAGGCGCTCTTACGACTGGACGTGGAAGCGGCGCCGACGCCGTTCAAAGCAACGCCTACGGCGTTTTCGCCCGCGGGCATCCGGTTCGAGGGCAAGCCGCAGATCAACCGCCATGCGCTGTTTCTGGATGGCACGCTGGAAGTGCAGGATGAGGGCAGCCAGTTGCTCGCGTACCTGCTGGCGCCGCGGCGCGGCGAAATGGTCGCGGATTTCTGCGCCGGTGCGGGCGGCAAGACGCTCGCGATTTCCATGCTGATGCATGGCACAGGGCGCGTCTACGCGATGGACGTGTCCGAAAAGCGCCTGCGCGAACTGGCGCCGCGCGCGGCGCGCGCGGGAATCTCCAACGTGCATCCGATCGTGCTGTCGGGCGAGGGCGATGTGCGCGCGAAGAGACTGGCCGGCAAGCTCGATCGCGTTTTGGTGGATGCGCCATGCAGCGGCTTCGGCACGCTGCGGCGCAATCCTGACCTGAAGTGGCGCCATGGCGAAGGCGCCATCGCGGAGCTGGCCGCAAAGCAATCGCGCATCCTGAATGCGGCCGCCAGGCTGCTCAAGCCCGGCGGGCGCCTTGTATATGCGACCTGCAGCATCCTGTCGGAAGAGAACGAAGCAGTCGCCGACCGGTTTGCTTCGGAACATCCTGAATTCAAGGGGCTTTCCTGCCAGGAGCTGCTGGCTACGCAGCGCATCGCCGTGGATACCGGCG
>JAOUGR010000118.1 GCA_029857655.1 Gammaproteobacteria bacterium
TTCCGCGACGCCGTGGCTGATCAGTCCGCCGCCGCCGGTCGTCAGCCGCCGTTCCGTACCCGTCGCAATCTCGACGGCGTAGAGATCCTGGTCGCGGATGAAGCTGACATAGCGACCCTTCGGCGAATATTGCGGGTCGGTCTCGTACGATTCGGTCGTCGTCAGCCGCCTGACAGCCTGGTTCACCGGCCCGGTCAGATCGTAGTGGTACAGGTCGCCGCCGAGCGGAAATAGCAGCGCGCGTGAATCCGGCGCCCACTGATACTCGACGATGCCGCGCAGCGCCGCGGTGCGCTGGCGTTCGCGGCGCGCCTCTTCCTCGGCTGAAAGAAGCTCCGCTGCCGGCAGCAGAATGCGCGAATCGACCAGCAGCCGGTGCTGGCCGGCGGCGATGTCGTAGGCCCACAGGTCGTAGGCCTGCGGATCGTCGTCCCGGCCCCGCAGATAGGAAACGAGCGCACCGTCGGGCGAAAATTTCACCTGCCGCAACGAAGGACCCTGCAGGTCGGGGGCATCAAACAGACGCTCGACCGTCAGGTCGCTGGCGCCCGCAGCGGCCGTCAGGGCAATACATGCCGCGAAACCAGTCACAAATGAACGCATCGGTGCTCCGTACTGGCGCAGATGGGCTTTGCAGTCGCGCAGCTTTGCTAGAATCCGCGCGCCTATTCCGCATGGAGTGTAAGCACGGTGCGCACCTATGTCATATCCGGTTTTGCCCTCGCCCTGCTGGCGGTCCATCCGATCATGAGCGCGGCCCACGAACTGCCGGCGCCGAAGTACCCCGCGGCGGCACGCGGCCCCGTAATCGACGAATTTCACGGCACAAGGGTCGCCGACCCGTACCGCTGGATGGAAACGACGGCGCCGGAAATCGCGGCCTGGGTGGCGGCCGAGAACGAATTGTCCCAGCCCTACCTCGACGCGATCCCCGCGCGCGAAGCGATACGCACGAGGCTCACCGAGCTGTGGGACTACGAGCAGTACGGCTATAGCTGGCTCGACGAAAAGTCGCGCGTTCCAGTCAAGCGTGGCGATCGTTACTTCTATGTCGAGAAGAACGGCAAGCAGAACCAGGGCGTCCTGTACTGGGCTGCAACGCTGAATGCGACTCCGCGCGTGCTGGTCGATCCCAATACGCTATCCAGCGACGGCACGGCATCCCTCGCCGATTACTCGATCAGCCGGGATGGCCGCTACGTCGCCTACGCGGTGTCCGATGGCGGTACCGACTGGGACAGCTGGCACGTCAGGGAAGTGGACACGGGCCGCGACTTGCCGGACCTGATCCGCGATACCAAGTTCACGGGCGTGTCCTGGGTGCCGGATGCGAGCTCGTTCTATTACTCGCGCTATCCCGCGGGCGCGGATGGCCGAGGCGACGACCAGCAGCAGGTCAGCGTCTACCGGCACCGGCTTGGCACGGCCCAGAAAGACGATGAAGCCGTCTACGCGACGCCCGAGAACCCGCGCCACAACCCCTACGGGCTGGTGTCGCAGGACGGGCGCTGGCTGGTGCTGGTCATCTCGTACGGATTCGATTCGAATGCGATTCACCTGCGCGACCTGTCGAAGCCCGATGCGCCGGTCATGCGGATCTTCGACAAGTGGGACGGCATCTACGATTTTCTGGGCGCGGTCGGCGAGCGGCTCTATTTCAAGACGACCCAGGGCGCGCCGCGCGGTCGCGTGATCGCGATCGACCCCGCCCGACCCGAACCCGTCGAAATCGTGCCGGAAGCGCAGGCCCGGCTCTATCAGGCAAGCCTGGCGGGCGGCCACGTGATCGCCAATTACCTGGAGGACGCGCGCTCGCGGCTGCGCGTCTACCGAATGGATGGCAGCCTGCGCGGCGAGATCCGCCTGCCGGGTCTCGGCACCGTGACCGGATTCCCGGATGCGCCGGAGGAAAACGAGACGTTTTTCGCCTACACGGATTACCTTACGCCGCTCGCCCTCTATCGCTATGACGTTGCCAGGGACGAGACGCAGCCGTTCCGGCGGCCACGGGCGTCATTTGACGCGGGCCCGTACCTGACCGAGCAGGTCTTCTACACCAGCAAGGACGGCACGCGCATCCCGATGTTCATCACGCGGCGGCGCGACACGGTCATGAGTGGCGAGAACCCGACGCTGCTTTACGGCTATGGCGGCTTCGACGTGTCGCTGACGCCGGTCTACAGCCCGGTCTACGCCGCCTGGCTGGAGCGCGGTGGCATCTATGCGGTCGCGAACCTGCGCGGTGGCGGCGAATACGGTGCGGCTTGGCACGAGGCCGGGACGAAGACACACAAGCAGAATGTTTTCGACGATTTCATCGCTGCCGCGGAATGGCTCGTGGCCAGGCGTTACACCTCGTCTTCCCGGCTCGCCATTCACGGTCGCAGCAATGGCGGATTGCTGGTCGGCGCGGTGATGGCGCAGCGGCCGGAACTGTTCGGCGCCGCCTTGCCGGGTGTCGGCGTCCTGGACATGCTGCGCTATCACACGGCCAGCGCAAATGCCTACGCCTGGTCGAGCGACTACGGCACGGTCGAGGATCCGCAGCAGTTCCGCGCGCTCCACAGCTATTCCCCGGTGCAGAACCTCGCGCCCGGCCGCTGCTACCCGCCGACGCTCGTGACGACCGCGGATCACGACGACAGGGTCGTGCCCTGGCACAGCTTCAAGTTCACGGCGGCGCTGCAATACGCGCAGGGCTGCGCGAATCCGGTGCTGGTACGCATCGAGACGCGCGCGGGTCATGGCGCAGGCAAGCCTGCCTGGATGCAGATCGAGGACTGGGCGAACCAGTGGGCCTTCCTCGCGAAGCATCTCGGGATGCCGGGAGGCAACTAGGAAGACTGGGCAGACGAAAGGGGACGGCTCCCTTTTCCCTCCGGAACTTTATGAGGGAAAAGGGAGCCGTCCCCTTTTTTTGTCTGCCCTTTGATCTAGTGCTTCAGCGAATCCGCGTCGGGGTCCGCGTCGGGGATTTCCACAGGTTCGCCGGGGATGGCGTGACGTTCCTGGAACCACGCGCCCAGGTCGATCAGCTTGCAGCGCTCGCTGCAGAATGGCCGCCAGGGATTGTCCTGCCATTCGCACTGGCGCTTGCAATGCGGGCAACTGACCATGGCTACCATCCCGATCAGTAGCAGGTCGTCAGCACGAAGCGCACATCCTCGGTCGCCTGCACGGGCCGGCTGTGCACGCTGTTCCAGCGCAGGAATCGCAGGCTGCAGCGGTGGTGGCTTCCGCTGACCTCGGGGTAGAGCCGCGAACCGCCGGGTAATGTAAGACGCACGAGCTGCACCGGCCGCTCGCGCTCGAATGTGATCTGGTAGACGCCGCCCGGCGCCAGTTCGTCGCGGGGCACGGCGTTCTCGCGCGTGATCCACAGCAATTCGGAAACCGATTCGCACAGCGGGCGGATCGTGACCAGCCAGTCGGCGAGATCGCTTTCGCGCAGGTCCGGCTCGAGATTGAGCCAATGATAGTAATCTGGCAGGTCGAATTCGCAGGTGCCGCCCGGGATTGCGCTGCGATGCTTGATCGCATTCAGGAATTCGGATTCCCGCAGGCGCTGCATGAAATTCGCGCCGGCTGAATTCAGTTCCTCGCGCCGGCGCACCAGCGCGGCGAGGATCGATCGCAGGCGCGCACCGTCGACGCCCGGGCGATTCTGGTAGTCGCGCATCGCCGACATCTGCCGCTCGAGTTCCTTCAGGACGTCTCCACGCGCGTCGCCGCGCGAAGTGATGGCGAGGATTTCGAGCAATCCCGCGACTGCGGCACGGCTGGACCAGGGGTTGGGAACGCCGGCATGGTACGAGAGCTGCTGCCACAGGAACTCGAGCCGCATGAATGCGCGCATCCGCTCGTTGAGCGGCTGCTCGTAGGTAATCGGCTCCGGATCGACCCGGGATTCGGGCACGGGCTCGAACATCCCCCTATTCTGCGACACGGCTTCCGGCCCCGTAAACAACGCATGCTCTGAACTGCGGCCCGGTGCCATGTCGAGTCCTCAGATTTTTGCCGCCAGGCGGCGGTATTTGCGGTCCAGCGCGGCGACCAGCTCGACGAGTTTCGCGGGGTTCCCGTCATTCACGATGACGTCATCGGCGGCGGCCAGGCGCTCGGCACGCGTGGCCTGGGCGGCGAGCGCACGGGCGGCGCTTTCCCGGGTTTCGCCGTCACGGCGCATCAGCCGCTCGATCTGCTGTTCCTCGGGGCAGTCCACGACCAGCACCCGGTCCGCCAGTCCGCGATGGCCGCCCTCGACCAGCAGCGGGATCACCAGGACCTGATACGGGCCGGGTGCGCTGTCTGCGCGGCGCATCAGCTCTGAAATGATGGCCGGGTGCAGGATTCCCTCGACGATGCCGCGCGTCGCGGCGTCACTGAATATTCGTTCCCGCAGGCGCTCGCGGTCGAGATTGCCCTTTGCATCGAGAATGCCCTGCCCGAGCGCCTGGGTCAGAGACGCAAGCGCCGGCTGGCCGGGCATCACGGCGTCGCGGGCGATCCGGTCCGTGTCGATGACCGTGGCGCCGAAGCCTTCGAACAGGTCCGCGACGGTGGTCTTGCCGCTCGCGATTCCGCCGGTGAGTCCGACGCGCAGCATGCGGCCCATCGTCAGCGCAGGCCCGCGACGCCCAGGTAGCGCTCGATGATCGGCGGACCCCAGAGCATTGCGATCCAGCCTGCGCCCGCGAGATACGGCCCGAAGGGTATCGGCACGCCGCGACCGTGGCGCCTCGCGAGGATCAGGGTGATTCCAACCGCCGCGCCGACGACGGCGGACAACAGCAGCACCAGCGGCAGCATCTGCCAGCCAAGCCAGGCGCCGATCGCTGCGAACAGCTTGAAGTCGCCGTAGCCCATGCCTTCCTTGCCGGTGGCCAGGCGGAAGGCCTGGAATACGCTCCACAGGACGAGGTAAGCGGCGGCGGCGCCGATCAGCGCGTCGCGCGGCGAGGCCATGCCGACAGTGGGCCACAGGCTCGCGAGCAATCCGAGCCACATCAGGGGCAGCGTCAACACGTCGGGCAGCAGTTGCCGGTCCACGTCGATGCCTGTCATCGCAATAAGGTACCAGCTGAATATGAGCGCGAGCCCAGCCTGGAAGCCAAATTCAAAATGCCAGGCGACCACGCCGGTGACCACGGCCGTCGCGAGCTCGACCAGCGGATAGCGCAGGGAAATCGGGGCACTGCAGGAAGCACAACGGCCGCGCAGCGCCAGGTAGCTGAGCACCGGGATGTTGTGTATTGCACGGATCTGCACGGAGCAGGATGGGCAGCGCGAGCGCGGCTTCGAGAGGCTGATCGATTCACCGGCAGGCGCCGCGGCCTGGCCGGTGACCTCCGCGCATTGCGCACGCCATTGCCGCTCCAGCATCAGCGGGAGGCGGTAGATCACGACATTCAGGAAGCTGCCGATCGCGAGGCCGAAGAGCCCGGCGACCGCCGCAAAAACGGCCGGGTTCGCCGCCAGCATGGCCCAGGGCTCCGGCGGCCCGGTCAGATCACGGCGCCCAGCTTGAAGATCGGCAGGTACATCGCGATGACGAGACCGCCGACCAGCACGCCGAGGAAAGCCATGATGAGCGGTTCGAGCAGGGAAGACAGGCCGTCGACGGCGGTGTCCACTTCCAGCTCGTAGAAGTCTGCGACCTTGGCGGCCATTTCGTCGAGCGAGCCCGACTCTTCGCCGACCGCGATCATCTGCACGACCATGTTCGGAAACAGGCCGGTATTCTCCATCGCGCGCTGCAGGCGCTGGCCGGTCGCGACCTCGTCGCGCATGCGCATGACGGCCTGCTCGTACACGATGTTACCGGTCGCGCCGGCGACGGATTCCATGGCCTCGACCAGCGGCACGCCCGCCGAGAACATCGTGGCCAGGGTGCGCGCATAGCGCGCGATCGCGGCCTTGACGAGGATCGGGCCGACCACGGGCAACTTCAGCATCGCTCGATCGATCATGTGGCGCATCGCCCGTGAACGTTTCTTGAAGTAGAGGAAGAAGAAAACGGCGCCGGCGAACAGCGATCCCATCCACCAGCCCTGGTGCTGTACGAATCGCGACATCTCGATGACCATGCGCGTGAACGCGGGTAGGTCCGCGCCGAAGCCCTTGAACAACTCCTCGAACTGCGGGATGACGAACAGCAGCAGGATCAGCGTGACGATCACGGCGACCGCGAGCACCGCGGCCGGGTAGAACAGGGCCTTCTTGATCTTCTTCTTGAGGGCCTCGGTCTTTTCCTTGTAGGTGGCGACCTTGTCCAGGAGCGATTCGAGTGCGCCGGCCTGCTCGCCGGCCTCGACCAGGTTGACGTATAGGTCGTCGAAATAGATCGGGTGCTTGGCAAGCGACTCGTGCAGCGAACTGCCGCCCTCGATATTCAGCTTGATGTCGAGGATCAGCTTCTGCATCGACGGCTTTTCATGGCCGACGCCGACGATCTCGAAGGCCTGCACCAGCGGGATGCCCGCCGCGAGCATGGTGGCGAGCTGGCGACTGAAGAGCGCGATGTCTAGCGCGCTGACACTGCCCCCGCTGCTGAACAGACGCTGCTGCTTCCTGATCTTGACCGGAACGATGCTCTGGCGGCGCAGGTCCGCGCGGACCTCGTTCTCGTTCTTGGCCAGCAGGCGGCCGCGGACCTTGTTGCCCTTGCGGTCCTTGCCTTCCCAGGCATAGGGGATG
>JAOUGR010000119.1 GCA_029857655.1 Gammaproteobacteria bacterium
GCAACGAGACATGAGGCCGGACTGATTGCCTCGCTGGTGAATTCCGCCTATCGCGGTGAATCCAGCAAGCAGGGATGGACGACCGAGGCCGACCTGCTCGATGGCACCCGCACCAACGAGGAGGACATTGAAAATCTGATTGCCCAGGAAAGGTCCCTGATCCTGCTGTGCATCGAGGGCACCGATATGATCGGCTGCGCACACCTTGAGCGCCGCGGCACCGCCTGCGAGCTCGGCATGCTGGTCATCAAGCCGGGATTGCAGAGCCGCGGCGTCGGCAAGGAACTAATGCATGCTGCGGAGGCGTTTGCCAGGGAGACATGGGGTGTCCACACGATCACCATGTCCGTCATATCCGCGAGGCACGAACTCATTGCTTTCTACGAGCGCCGGGGTTATCAACGAACCGGACGCCGGAAGCCATTCGTGGCCGACTACACGCATGGATACCCGAAATCACAGCCGCTTGAATTCGAAGTAATGGAGAAGAATCTCCCATGACCGCCATCTCGACAAGACTCGCGACGATGCGCGATCTCGATGCCGTCGCGCAGCTTTTCGATGCCTACCGGCAGTTCTACCAGCAACCGCCCGACCTGCAACGCGCGCGCCAATTCATGCGGGAACGCATTGCACGCAATGAATCGGTTGTCTACGTTGCCGAGACTGAGACCGGAAACATCGTGGGGTTCACGCAGTTGTATCCGACCTTCTGCTCCGTCAGGGTGGCGCACACCTATGTGCTGTACGACCTGTTCGTGAAACCGGAGGCGCGCGGCACGGGCGCCGGCAGAGCACTGATGCTTGCTGCCGAGGCGCATGTAGCGAAAACGGGTGCCGCGCGGATGGAGCTTTCAACCGCAAGAGACAACAAGGTCGCGCAGTCGCTTTACGAGTCGCTCGGGTGGGTGCGCGATGAAACTTTCTACGTTTACGGCAAGTCCGTTGCATAGCCGGCACTGCCGCATCTTCCGCCAGCTGCACGACGCCGGCTGCTTCGTGATGCCCAACCCATGGGATGCCGGCAGCGCACGGCTGCTCGCCCAGTTCGGATTTCCCGCGCTCGCCACGACCAGCGCGGGATTCGCCTGGAGTCTCGGCAAGGCCGACAACCACATCACGCTGCCGGAAGCACTCGCCCATATTCGAGCTGTTACGCAGGCCGTCGCGGTCCCGGTCAACGCGGACTTCGAGGGTGGCTTCGCCATCGAACCGGCCGTCGTTGCCGCCAATGTCGCCGCCGCGACGGAGACGGGAATCGCAGGACTCTCCATCGAGGATTCCACGGGAGACGCATCGCACCCGCTATTCGACTTCGCACTTGCGGTTGAACGGATACGAGCTGCCCGCCGCGCAATCGACGACAGCGGCACCGCGATTTTCCTCACCGGACGATCGGAGGGATTCATCGTCGGCCGTCCGGACATTTCCGATACGATCAAGCGACTGACGGCCTACGCCGAGGCCGGCGCCGATTGCCTTTATGCGCCGGGCATCCGCAACCGGGCCGACATCACGGTGATCGTCAATGCCGTTGCGCCGAAACCGGTCAACGTGCTGGTCAGCAGCGACTTCACGACCGTGGCAGAGCTCGCGGGTCTCGGCGTGCGGCGGATCAGTGTCGGAGGCGCACTGGCGCGCGCGGCCTGGATTGCATTTCTCGAGGCAGCCAGCGAAATCGCCGAGCGGGGAACATTCAAGAATCTTGCCCGCGCCGTTCCGCTGGTGGACCTCGACGAATCCTTCAAGCCGGAGTAGAACCCATCCCGATTCCCTGGTATCGCACCATCACGCCGCAGCAATGGCGCGTGCTCGCGGCCGCGAAGCTCGGCTGGATGCTGGACGCGATGGATTTCATGCTCTACGTGATGGTGATCGGCCGGCTGAAGGAATATTTCCATTTCGACGACGCGATGGCCGGCCTGCTCGGGACGGTCACGCTGCTGGTCTCGGCGACCGGCGGCCTGGTCTTTGGTTTCGTCGCGGACCGGTTCGGCCGCGCACGCGCACTGATATTCACTATCCTGAGCTTCTCGCTCTGCTCGCTGGGAGCGGCCACCTCGCAGACGCTCGTGCAATTGCTCATATGGAGGGCCTTGCTCGGGCTCGGCATGGGTGGCGAATGGGCATCGGGCGCCGCTTTGGTGAGCGAGACCTGGCCCGCCGAACATCGAACCAAAGCGATCGGCATCATGCAATCGGGCTGGGCGATCGGTTACATCCTGGCCGCGGTCGCCGCCGCCGTGATCCTGGACGTCCTGTCGCTGGGCGAGGAAGCCTGGCGCTGGTTGTTTGTGTTCGGTGCGGTCCCCGCATTCTTCACGCTTTGGATACGCAGGAGCATCCCCGAGCCTCGCATCTGGGTGGAGCGGCAAAGTTCGGGCGTGCCGCGCGCAAATCCGTTTGCCATCCTGTTCGGCCCGAAGTTATGGCGCCGGACGGTGCTCGCGACCCTGCTCGCGGGCTCCCTGCAATTTGCGTACTGGGGCCTGTTCTTCTGGCTGCCCGGTTTCCTCGCCACGCCCGTCGAGCAGGGCGGCGCGGGTATGACGATCATTCGCTCGATGAGCTGGATCATCCCGATGCAGATCGGCGCGTACTTCGGCTACCTGTCGTTCGGGTTCATCGCCGACCTGATCGGACGGCGCCGCGCATTCGTGCTGTTCCTGGTCGTGGCGGCATTGCTCGTGCCAATCTACGGACAACTGGCACGCAGCCCGGCCGTGTTGATGGCGCTCGGGCCGGTCCTTGGCTTCGCAGGCCATGGATTCTTCAGCCTGTTCGGGTCATTCCTCGCCGAACTATTCCCGACTGCAGCGCGCGCGACCGGCCAGGGGCTCGCCTACAATGCCGGCCGGGGACTCGGCGCGCTCGCCCCGCTGACGATCGGAACGCTGGCCGCGATGCCCAGATTCGGCATCGGCACGGCACTTGCACTCACCTCCGCATTCTTCCTGGCAGGCGCGCTCCTGATCTATGCGCTCCCGGACACCAGCGGCAAACCGCTGGAGGCCTAGATCGCCAGGTGGCTTGGGCTCACAATACCGGCAGCAACCGGGAGATAGGTCATGAAGCCATTCACGACACTGGCCGTGGTGATCCTTTCGTTGATTTCAGTCGTGCAAATGACCCGCTTTGTGCTGGGCTGGGAAGTGACGGTTAACGGCCTGGATATTCCGGTCTGGGTGAGCGGACTTGCATTCGTCGTGGCAGCATTCATTGCTGCGATGCTCTGGCGCGAGTCGCGCGCGCCGCGCCGGGGCTGAGCTTGGCCGAAGCCAAGTACTTCGCTGTTCGGCGCGTTCACGGACCGGCCTGGAATCCGGTTCTGCCGATGCGCGCGCAGGCGCTTTGGAACGAGCATGCCGCTTTCATGAACGCGCTCGCCGCCGAAAAGTTCGTCGTCCTCGGTGGCCCGCTGGGCTCGCGTGCAGAGGTGCTGCTGGTCATCGATTCGCCCAACGAGGAGACGATCCGGGCACGCTTTGCCGAAGACCCCTGGAGCACCGCGCACATCCTGGAAATTGCCAGCGTCGAGCCGTGGACGATCCTGCTCGACGGCAGGCGACACTAGTGTCCGTGCGGTTGGCAGCTCCGTGAACACGGCACAGCTGTTGTGGATCGTGCTATTCAGCTCGATAGGGCTGGCTTTCTTTCTCTATGGAAAGAAACAGTGGAAGGTCGTGCCCATGATCTGCGGCCTGAGCCTGATGGTGTATCCCTATTTCGTATCGAGCACGGTGCTGCTCGTCTTCGTCGGCGTCGTGCTGATGGCGATAGCCTATTTCGTCAGATTCTGACTGGTCTCCCGGAGCCCGCAACATGACATCCACCGATGGCTTTCCCCTGCTCGGCGGCTGCGACTGCCGAAGCCTGCGCTATCGCATGGATGCTCGCCCGCTATTTGTGCACTGTTGTCATTGCCGCTGGTGCCAGCGCGAAAGCGGCGCGTCATTTGCACTGAATGCGATGATCGAAACCGAGAGGACCACGCTCCTCGCCGGCGAACCGGACATCGTGGATACGCCGTCTGAGAGTGGCCGTGGCCAGAAGATCGCTCGATGCCCCAGGTGCCGCATTGCGGTCTGGAGCAACTATTCGGGCGCCGGTCCTGCCGTGCGCTTCGTGCGGGTCGGCACGCTCGATGAGCCCGACCGCCTGCCCCCTGATATCCACATCTTCACGCAGTCGAAGCAGCCCTGGGTCGTACTGCCACCCAGCATGCCGGCGGTGCCCGAATACTACGACCGCGACAAATACTGGCCGAAAGAAAGCCTGGCGCGACGCGAGACGCTGCTCGCCAGGATCGCGGCGCAGCAGGCAAAGGCATGAGCGAAACTTCAATCTAGTAAGATGCCGCGCAAATGCAGGCACTTCGCCCCATCTTGCTCTCCGGTCTCGGCGGCTTCATTGGCTCGGCCGGCCGCTACCTGATCGGCGGTTGGGTGCATGGACTCATGCCACTGGGCACGTTTCCTCTCGGCACGCTGGTCGTAAATGTCTCCGGTTGCTTCCTGATCGGCCTGCTGGGCGGCCTGGCTGAAGTACGGCAGGTGTTCGGGCCGGACTTGCGCGTATTCCTGCTGATCGGCGTGCTGGGCGGCTTCACGACATTCTCCAGCTTCGCCTACGAAACCCTGGCACTTTCACGCGACGCGGAAATGTTGCGGGCGCTGCTCAATATTGCGGCACAGGTCTTCCTCGGCCTGGGCGTCGCATGGCTCGGTTATGCATTGGTAAGGAGCTGAGGCAATGATTCTCCCGCGCGAAGGCCACCTTCTGCGGATCTTCATCGGCGAGTCGGACCGATACGAGGGCATGCCGCTCTACGAATGGATCGTGCGCAAGGCGCGTGAACATGGTCTCGCCGGTGCCACGGTACTGCGCGGACTGGAAGGATTCGGCGCCCACAGCCGCTTGCACACTGCAAAGGTGCTTCGTCTTTCCGCGGACCTGCCGATCGTCGTCGAGATCGTGGACACGATCCAGAAGATCGAGGCATTCCTGCCGGTCATTGACGGTGCGGTCCGCGAAGGCATGGCGACACTTGAGCGCGTCGACATCCGCTTCTACCGGAGCGGCCCGGAAACCAAGTGATACACCTTGTCACAGCGGCGGACGCGCCGCGCATCGCATTGCACGAAAAGCTTGGATTCAGGCACGTCGGTCAGTTCCGGGAAGTCGGCTATTGGGAGCTGCTGTCATGAATGCGCTTCGTTCCAGTCTGCTTCTTGTCGCCGCGGTTCTCGCAGTCCTGGTCGGCCTTGCGCATTCAGTGCTCGGCGAGAAGTACATCCTGATGTGTCTGCCTGAGCAGGGGAAATTCAAGGACCGCACCATGCGCTTCGCGTGGCATCTCACGACCATCGCCTGGTGGGGATTCGGCGCGATGCTCGCGCTGGCGGCACGCGGAATGCTGACGCCGACAAATACCTTGTTCGTGCTTGCCGTGACAATGATCACGACCGCCGGCATGATCCTGATCGTCTCGCGCGGCAGACACCTGGCCTGGCCGGTTTTTTTCGCCATCGCCATCATTTCGTTCTGGGCTGCGGCGTAAAATCCGTCGCATGACCATGACAGAAACCACGCCGGTTCACGCCGAGACCGACGCCGAGATTGCTTCCTGCTTCGACGTGATGGCGGAGTTGCGGCCACATCTGGAACGCGGGAAATTCGTGCCGCTGGTACGGTCGATGCAGGCCGATGGCTTCCGGCTCGCATTCATCCGCGTCCAGGGCCGAGTGGTCGCGGTCGCTGGCTACCGGATCTCGACCAGCCTTTTCATGGGCCACAATCTCTACGTTGACGATCTCGTCACCGCTGAGACCGAGCGCTCTAGGCGTTATGGCAGGCAGATGCTGGCCTGGCTGCGCGGTATTGCCGTCGAGAATGGCTGCCGGGGCTTCCACCTCGATTCCGGCGTGCAGCGCAAGCGCGCCCACGAGTTCTACCTGCGCGAAGGGCTCGAGCTCAGCAGCTATCACTTCAGTGTCCGGCTCAACGGACGCTGAGCCGGTTCAGCAAAGTGCCGCGAATCATCGAGCCGCCCCGCGCCCTCACGCACGCCACGCTGGCCGCCGGCGCGCGGGTTCTCGCCCGCCGTGACCCGGACCTCGCCGACCTGTTCCGGCGCCACGGCATGCCGCCCATGTGGGCACGCCGCCCGGGTTTCGCCACGCTGATCCACATCGTGCTGGAGCAACAGGTTTCGATCGCCGCCGCGCGCACCCTGTTCAGACGACTGAGCCGCGAGCTCGGCGAGATGACGCCACATGCGGTTGCAGCGCATGGCGTTGCCCGCCTGCGGCGCTTTGGATTGACGCGCCAAAAAGCCTCGTATTGCCACGAACTCGCACTCGCCGTTCAACATGGGCGGCTGGACCTTGGCGGGGTCGCGCGGGCAGCGGACGCCGAGGGCCGCGAGACCCTGCTCGCGATGCGCGGGCTTGGACCCTGGAGCGTAGACATCTATTACCTGATGGCGCTGCGCCGGCCCGACGTCTGGCCCCGTGGCGACCTGGCACTTGCGGTGGCCATGCGGGACGTCAAGCAGCTTGCTGGAAGACCTGGCCATGTGGAACAGCAGGAAATCAGCGCGCCCTGGGCTCCGTGGCGCTCAGTCGCGGCGCGGCTGCTATGGCATTACTATCTCAGCGCGGGCAATTCATGAACGATT
>JAOUGR010000479.1 GCA_029857655.1 Gammaproteobacteria bacterium
GCAGCCGCAGACGCTTCATGTTCGTTCCGCCAGCCATGCATTGAATCCGGCAGCCAGTGGCCCGGGCGGCAGCTGCCTGCCCGCGAGTTCGCGCACAGGCCAGGCCCCGATCAAGGCATTGGTCACAAATATCTCGCTCGCAGTCTCGAGCGCCTCGGGGCGCAGGCCGCATTCGGCGACTTGGTTCCCGAGATCTGCGGCCCAGCCGCAAACTGCACGACGCATCACTCCGGCGACACCGCATTGATCGAGAGCAGGCGTCGCCAGCCGCCCCGCGACGACAGCGAATAGATTGCTTTGCGTACCTGAAATCACCTGGCCCATGGTGTCAAGCATCAATCCCTCGGCGATGTGTTCATCGTCCCATTCAGCGCGTGCCAGGACTTGCTCGAGTCGATTCAGGTGCTTGATCCCGGCGAGCACAGGATTGCTCCCGAGGCGCGTGCGGCAATAACGGACGCGAACACCCTCGCTCCATGCGCTGGCCGGCCATTCCGGCCAAGCGAATCCAGCCGCAATGCAGGTGGGTTCCGGACTTAGCGGCGGCCGGTAGCCGCGGCCCGCAGGACCGCGCGTCCAGACCAGCTTGACGACACCCCGGCCATCAGGCCAGGCCGCTGCGATCTGCCCGGACAGGCGTTCAGGATCCGGCGACGGCAGGGCCAGCCGACGAGCACCCTCGGCCAGGCGCTCAAGGTGCGCCTCGAGGAATCGCGCGCGGCCGTCGTGTACTGCGATCGTCTCGAACAGGCCGTCACCATACTGCAGACCGCGGTCGAGCGGATCGAGCCCAGTGGCGCGGCCATTGACGAGGACCGGCATCAGTCGGCGCTCCCGAGCGCACGCAACAGGCCACGCGCCTTGGCACGCGTTTCATCGAGTTCGCGCAGCGGATCGGAGTCGGCGACGATCCCGGCCCCGGCACGCAGTTCGACCTCACCGCCCTGCCATGTCATGGTGCGGATCAGGATGTTCAGATCGAGGCTGCCGTCCAGCGCCAGATAGCCCATGGCGCCGGTATAGGCCCCGCGGCCCTTGCCCTCGAGATCGCCGATCAATTGCATGCAGCGGACCTTCGGACAACCGGTGATCGTGCCACCGGGGAACAATGCGCGGATCACTGCGCCGGGCGTGACATCTTCGCGCAACCGGCCGCACACGTTCGAGACGATGTGATGGACGTGAGCATAGCTCTCGATCGCCATCAACTCGTCAACCTCCACGCTGCCCGGTTCACATATCCGTCCCAGGTCACTGCGCTCCAGGTCGATGAGCATCACGTGTTCCGCGCGTTCCTTGGCGCTGGCGGTCAATTCGGCGATCGATGCCGCGTCACCGGACGGCAGCCGGGGCCGGGTGCCAGCGATCGGCCGGGTATCAACGCGCCTGCCGCGTACCCGCACCAGGCGCTCCGGCGAACTCGACAGGATCGTGACCCCCTCGAGCCTGGCAATGCCGGAAAATGCGCCCGGATTGGCCGCACGCAGGCGCTCATAAAGCGCAACAGAGGTCGCGCCCTCGGGCAAGGCTGCGCGCCAGCTGCGGGCAAGATTGGCCTGGTAAACGTCACCGGCCGCGATATGAGAGAGCGCTGCGCGGCAGGCAGCCAGGTAATGCTCGGGATCATCCTCCGCCACGGCAGTCACCGGCCCGGGTGGCGCCAGACGCGCCGTGAGACCGATGCCCCTGAAGTCCGAGCGCAGTTGGGCCGCGACATCGGCAGCCGCGGGCTCGGCCAGCACCGTGCTTGCGCCTGAATCATGGTCGTGAATCAGGGCTGCGCGCATGCGCCAGGCGAGTGCGACGACCGGCAGTGGAGACGGGGGCAGCCGCAGCGACGGCTCGACCTCTGAGGCAAGCTCATAGCCGAGGTACAGGAACCAGCCGCCCGCAAAGGGCCAGGGTACCGGCGGACCCTCGCTTCTCTCGCTTCCCCACCAGGCGTCCAGGCGATCGCAGAATCCACTGCCGCCGCCCCTGCCCTGGAGCTGCATGTCCCGGTCGAGCAGCAGCCGCTCTCCCGGGCCAGCCAGCAACAGTGTGAAACGACCCAGCGGCGAGCCGACCGCGGAGCTGTCGAGCAGAACCGGATAGCGATCGGGATGCCGCTCATGCAGCGCCAGCATCCGTCCGACCGGATC
>JAOUGR010000120.1 GCA_029857655.1 Gammaproteobacteria bacterium
CGCAGATGATCAGCCGGTGCCGGCTGTCCAGGAAAAGGCAGCAGAAGACCTCGTGTTCGCGGTCGCGCAGGCGGGCGATCAGGTACTCGCGCGTGGCGCGCGGACTCTGCAGCACGGGTCCGGCCTGCAGGCGTTCCAGATGGTGGCGGCGCACGATTTCAAGCGCCGCTTGCAATTCGGCCCAACGCGCGGGGCCGACGCCGCGCTGACGGCAAAGCGCGTTTCGCTCCGCCGAAAGGACACTTCGTAACGAGCCGAAGTGGGCGAGCAATGAGCGTGCGACGTCGATCGCAGTCGCTCCGCGCGTCCCGTGACGCAGCCAGATCGCGAGCAATTCCGCCTCGGTCAGCGCTCCGGATCCCATCTGCAACAGCTTTTCGCGCGGCCTTTCGGCCGGCGGCCAGTCCCTGATTTGCATGCGCGCCTCCTGCGGTCAGTTTGCTGACTGTCGCGCCTGGCCGGGTGTCGCAAATGGCGCAGGTTGCTGCAGTAAGGGACGCGGCCGGGCAATCCGGGGATAATCGAGCCATGGACAAACCGCGGCCACGCTCCCTGCGGATCCTGCTCGGCGTGACCGGCGGGATCGCTGCCTACAAGTGTCCGGACCTGGTCCGGCGCCTGCGCGAGCGTGGGGCCGAAGTCCAGGTCGTCATGACCGCAGGCGCCTCGCGATTCATCACAGCCCTGACCCTTCAGGCTGTCTCCGGGCGGCCCGTGAGGGATTCGCTGTGGGACGAAGCCGCCGAGGCGGCGATGGGCCACATCGAACTCGCCCGCTGGGCGGATGCCGTGCTGGTAGCCCCGGCGACCGCTGATTTCCTGGCGAAGCTTGGCCACGGGCGCGCAGACGGCCTGCTCTCGACGCTATGCCTCGCAACCGCAGCACCCCTTTACCTGGCGCCGGCGATGAACCAGCAGATGTGGGCGAATCCTGCGACTGCGGCCAATGTGGCGCTGTTGCGGGATCGCGGTGCCACGATCCTCGGTCCAGGCGAGGGCGATCAGGCCTGCGGCGAAACCGGGCCCGGCCGCATGCTCGAGCCGGATCAGCTTGCCGAGCTCACGCTGTCGCGGCTTTCGGCGAAACGGGTGCTCGCGGGACGGAAAGTGGTGGTCAGCGCGGGCCCGACGCGCGAGCGCCTGGATCCGGTGCGGTTCATCAGCAATCGCAGTTCCGGGAAGATGGGTTATGCCGTGGCCCAGGCGGCCCGGGATGCTGGCGCGACCGTCGTCCTGGTCAGCGGCCCGGTCGGCATCAGCCCGCCGTCAGGCGTTGAATTCGTAGCCGTCGAGAGTGCCCAGCAGATGCATGAAGCCGTGCACCGCGCCCTGGCGGATGCGGATATCTATATTGGCGCCGCGGCGGTCGCCGACTACCAGGCGCGGGCAATTGCGGCGCAGAAAATCAAGAAATCGTCGGACTCGATGCAGCTCGAGCTCGTCAAGGCGCCGGACATCCTTGCATCGGTCGCTGCACTCAAGAGCGGCAGGCCATTTGTCGTCGGATTCGCAGCCGAGACCGAGAACATCGAGGAAAACGCGCGCGCCAAGCTAGTGCGCAAGCGAGCGGACATGATTGCCGCGAACCTGGTTGGCGACGGACTCGGATTCGATCGCGACGACAACTCGCTGCTCGTCCTCTGGGCGGGGGGCCGCGAGGAGATCGCCAGCTGCGTGAAGCCCGAGCTTGCGCGCCGGCTGGTGACGCTCATCGCGGAGGTCCACGGATCACAACGGCGCCCAGGCACAGTCGCAGCAGTACGCGGGTGACTGCGCGCATGACAGCAATCCGTCGGCTCCAGATCCGTGTCCTCGACCCGCGCGTGGGCCGTGAGATTCCGTTGCCCGGCTATGCGACGGGCGGATCCGCGGGTCTCGACCTGCGTGCCTGCCTGGACGCGGCCATCACCCTGGAACCGGGCCAGACCCATCTCGTGCCGACAGGATTCGCGATGCATCTGGAGGACCCCGGCCTGGCCGCGGTCCTGCTGCCTCGCTCGGGCCTGGGGCACAAGCACGGCATCGTGCTCGGCAATCTGGTCGGGCTGGTCGATTCCGACTACCAGGGCCAGGTGATGGTTTCGGTATGGAACCGCAGCAGCCATCCCTTCACGATTTCACCCGGCGAGCGGATCGCCCAGATGATCATCGTGCCTGTGGTCCAGGTCGAACTCGAAGTCGTTTCCGGATTCGGTGAATCGGCAAGGGGTGCGGGCGGATTCGGAAGCTCGGGCCGCCAATAATCGTCAGCGCGGCCCGATCGCCTTCAGTTCCCTGAAGCGCTTGATGTCCGCCCCGAATGTCGTGCGGATGGTTTCGCGTTCGACGCGCTTCTTGTCGAGATTCTGCTGCTGCGTCGCGATGTCGGACGCGGAGCGCTGGAGGTCGAGCTTCAGCTCGTCGGGTAGCGGCTGCGCGTCGGGTTCCTGGCTGCGCGGCAGGAATCGCGCGGCCTGCTTTTCCAGTTGTATGTGCTTGGCCCGCAGGTTTGCGAGCGACTGTTGCTGGATGGTCAGCTGCGCTTCGATGAGTTCGAGGCGCCGGTCACGCAACACCTCGATTTCTTCCACGGACTGGTAGACCTGCAGCAGGGTCCGGTCGCGCTGTTTCTGGATCTGGATGTCCTTGGCCGCTTTGTCCGCCGCAGCCTTTGCGCGCGCCTCCTCGGGAGTTACGAGACCTTCTTCGTGGCCCACCGCCACGCCGTGCCTGTTCAGCACGTCCCGGTCCTGCTCCGCGTATTCCGGCGGAATGCTGTCCCCGTAGTGGACCTGGCCATTCTTGTCGACCCAGCGGTAGAGCTTCTGCTGGGTGTCGGACGCACCGTAGGCGCTGCCTGCCAGCAAGGCGAGCAGCAGCGCAGGCAACATCACTCTCGTGGACCAGCAATTCATCCGGGGCACCTCTGACCGCACATTCTGCCTCCTTGCGAAAGGGCCAACCGTAAATGCATCACGCTTCCCCGTTGATACCATAGCGCGAACGGTAGCTACTGAGGCGTGCGAGTTCATCCGTTCGCCCGGCCGCCGCCATGTGCTCGATGATGTCACCGAGCGTGATTATCTTAATGACCGGGATGCTGAACGTCGTCTGAATCTCCTGGACCGCCGACAGGTCGCCCTGGCCTCGCTCCTGCCGATCCAGCGCCAGCACGACTCCTGCCGGCATCGCGCCGGCCGCGCAAATGAAACCGATGGACTCGCGGATGGCAGTGCCTGCCGTGACGACATCGTCGACGATCAACACCCGACCGGCCAGGGGCGCTCCGATCAGGCTGCCGCCTTCACCGTGCGACTTGGCTTCCTTGCGGTTGAAGGCGACCGGCACATTGCGACCGTGCCTGGCGGCGAGGGCGATTGCAGCCGCGGTCGCGAGCGGTATGCCCTTGTAAGCGGGCCCGAACAGCATGTCGAAGGACAGGCCGGAGTCGATGATCGCCTGCGCGTAGCAATCACCGAGCGCGCCAAGTGCAGCACCGTCGTTGATGAGCCCCGCATTGAAGAAGTACGGGCTGATGCGGCCCGACTTCAGGGTGAACTGCCCGAAGCGCAGAACTTGCTGCGCCAGGATCAATTCGATGAATTCTTTCTGATGGGTCCGCATGCACCCTTGACCTGCCAATGCGTATCATGGCGCATCGGCCGCGGAGCCAGCATGCGCATCCTAACGCTCAACTGCAATGGCATCCGCTCCGCGGCCCGCAAGGGCTTGTTCGAATGGCTGCCTTCGCAATCGCCGGATGTCGTCTGCCTGCAGGAGACCAAAGCGCAGGAGCACCAGCTCGAGGGCGGCGGATTCAAGCCGGGCGGTTACCACTGCTACTACTTCGATGCCGAACGCAAGGGTTACAGCGGTGTCGCCGTGTTTTCGAAGGCGAAACCCGATCGCGTGATCCGCGGTTTTGGCGTGCCGGAATTCGACAGCGAAGGCCGTTATCTCGAGCTGCAGATCGGGCCGCTGTCCGTGGTGTCGCTGTACCTGCCTTCGGGTTCGTCGGGGCCGGAGCGCCAGGCCTCCAAGTTCCGTTTCCTCGATGTCTTTCTTCCGTACCTGAAAAAGCTCGGGCGGCGGAAACGCCAATACGTCCTCTGCGGCGACTTCAATATTGCACACCGGCAGATCGACCTCAGGAACTGGCGTTCCAACCAGAAGAATTCCGGTTTCCTGCCGGAGGAGCGAGCCTGGCTCGACCGGATATTTGACGAGCTGGGTTGGGTCGACGCATTTCGCGAGGTCGAACCCGGGCCAGAGCAATACACCTGGTGGTCCAATCGCGGCCAGGCGCGGTCGAAGAACGTCGGCTGGCGAATCGACTATCAGGTCGTCAGCGGCTCGCTTGCAGGCAAGGCGCGCGCGGCTTCGATCTACAAGCACACCTGGTTCTCCGATCATGCTCCCTTGACGATGGATTACGAGCTTTGACCGAAACACTGAAATCGGCCCCGGCAAATCCGCCGCGCGGCTGGATGCAGGCGCTGGCCGTGTACCGCAAGCCCACCGTGCTGTCGATGCTGTTCCTGGGATTCTCGGCGGGGCTGCCGTTCTACCTGGTATTCCAGACGCTGTCGGCCTGGCTGCGCCAGGAAGGGATCGAACGCGCGACGATCGGCATGCTCGCATGGGTGGGTCTCGTCTACGCGATCAAGTTCCTGTGGTCGCCGGTCGTGGATCGCGCACGCATCCCGCTCCTGTTTGCGTGGCTCGGAAAACGGCGCAGCTGGATGCTGCTTGCGCAACTCGGTATTGCACTGGGTCTCGTCAATCTCGCCACCAGCAATCCGGCAACCGGTGTGACGCAGATCGCGCTGGGCGCGTTGTTTCTCGCTTTCTGCTCGGCAACCCAGGACATAGCGGTCGACGCCTGGCGCATCGAATCGGCGCCGGTCGAAATGCAGGGCGCGATGGCTGCTGCCTACCAGATCGGTTATCGCGCCGCGCTGATCACCGGCGGTGCCGGAGCACTCGGCCTTGCCCAGGGTTACGGCTGGACGACCAGCTACGCGATCATGGCGGCTCTCGCGGGCGTCGGCATTGTCACGACACTGCTGGTGCGCGAGCCGCAGGAGCAC
Source organism: Gammaproteobacteria bacterium (assembly GCA_029857655.1). GTDB lineage: Bacteria > Pseudomonadota > Gammaproteobacteria > Steroidobacterales > Steroidobacteraceae > SCUD01. The sequence goes on from JAOUGR010000120.1 coordinate 5,070, forward strand.
GTGTCGCGCGAATCGGCGGAGCGCGAGGCGCGCGTCGTCGACTGGCTGGAGACGAAGGCGCACTGGCCGGGCTCGTTGCGTGAAATCGGCGCCACCTTCATCGGCGCGGTGATCTGCCCGCTCACGGATTTCTTTGCGCGCTATGGTGGCCGCCTCGCGATCGTGACGCTGTTGCTGATCGGCACATACCGGCTGACCGAATTCACCATGGGCTCAATGGCGAATCCGTTCTATATCGATCATGGCTACTCGCTGGGCCAGATTGCGACGATCGTGAAGGCGTTTGGACTTCCGGTTTCAATGATCGGCGTCGTGCTGGGTGGCGTCGTGATCGTCAGGTTCGGTCTGCGCCGCGCGCTGTTCCTTGGCAGCGGCCTCATCATTGCGTCGAATCTGGGTTTTTCGCTTCTCGCCACGACCACGACTCCGACCCTCATCGGACTGGCCCTCGTCAACAGCCTCGACAACCTGGCCCAGGGCGTCCATGGCACGGCGCTGATCGCGTTTCTCTCGAGTCTCACAAGCAGCCGTTACACGGCGACGCAGTACGCGCTCTTCTCGTCTCTTTACGCATTGCCCGGCAAGCTGCTGGAAGGCACTTCCGGATTTGTCGTGGACGCGATCGGATACCCGGTATTCTTCACGTATACGGCGGCGCTCAGCATTCCCGGTCTCGTGCTGCTGTTCTGGCTGTTGCGTACGGGTGTCCTCGACGGGCGCCCGGTGCTAGCGGCAGGCAAGTGACGGGTGGATTCCGATGATCGATGAACTGTTGAAATTCTTCGTGCTGTTCTTCGTGGTCGTCGAGCCGATTACCCTGGTACCGCTGTTCGCCGGACTGACCGAAGGCGCTGACGAGCAATTCCGGCGCCGCATGGCGCTGAAGGCCGTGATCGTGTCAGGGATCGTGCTGCTGCTGTTCGCGCTGGGCGGTGCGTGGTTCCTCAGCATGATGAACATCAGCATCAATGCCTTCCGCATAGCCGGAGGCGTGATGCTGTTCCTGATTGCCCTCGAGATGGTGTTTGCCCGGGAATCCGGCACGCGCGTGACGTCCGAGGAGAAAGACGAGAGCTTGAAGCGAAACGACATCTCGGTATTCCCTCTGGCGTTCCCTTTCATCGCGGGACCCGGTGCGATTGCGATCGTGCTGCTGACATTCGGGGCGCCGCGACCTGTCCCGCAGCTTGCGGTCGGGCTATTCGGCGTCGTCGTTCTGGTGCTTGCGATCACCTTTATGCTGATGCGGCTGACCCCGACGGTCATGCGGGTCATGGGCGTCACGGGCGCGCATGTCGTCAGCAGGCTCGCGGGTGTCGTGCTGGCCGCGCTTGCCGTGCAATTCATCATCGACGGGCTCAGCGGCGCCTTCGAGAGTATCTGATTCGATCAGCGTGCCGGGCTGCGGCGGCGATATTCGAGGTTGAAGACGTCGTGGCCCAGGCTCCGACCACGCTGCTCGAAGCGTGTCGGGCCACGGACTGCGGGATCCTGGATCCAGCGCCCGTCCGCTGCCGTGTTGGCAAGCCGGGGCTCGGCATTCAGTACTTCGAGCATCTGCAGGGCGTAGGGCTCC
>JAOUGR010000121.1 GCA_029857655.1 Gammaproteobacteria bacterium
GCGGTATCGGCGAAAGCACGGTCAGCAGCACGAACAACGCACCCTTCCACTTGTGGCGGAACAGCCAGTCCAGTCGCCGCAGGTACCATTCCTGGAACCGCGCGAAGCGTGAGCCCTCCGTGATTGACGGCGGAGACGGGAAGCGCGCGGTCAGCGTCGGGATGATGGTCTGGGCGACAAACAGCGATGCAACCATGGCAACGATGATCGGCACTGCGACATGCACCATGAAAATGGACATTTCGCTTTTTTCGCCGAATACGATCGGCAGAAACACGATGATCGTCGACAATGTGCCGGCGAGCACCGCGAGCCCGACCTCGTCGACGCCCGCCAAGGTCGCCTTGATCGGATCCGAACCGACGACCTGGCGGTGGCGGAAGATGCTTTCGGTCACCACGACGGCGTTGTCCACCAGCAGGCCGATCGCGAGCATCATGCCCATCATGGTCAGGATGTTCAGCGAGAAACCCAGGAAGAACATCGCGGCCAGCGTGATCAGCAGCGAGAAAGGAACCGCCAGGCTGACGATCAGCGTGGTCCGCCAGTCGCGCAGGAACAGGAACAGCACTATCAGTGCGAGCGCGGCGCCGATCAGTCCGGCTTTGCGCAGCTCCGACAGCGAGCTGTGGATATTCTCCGCCTGGTTCGAAAGCATGATGACGTCTACGCCCTGAAATTGGGGAAGCTTCTGCGCCTCCTCTATGACCGCCATCGCGCGCTCCGCGACCTCGACGATGTTGGCGCCGGTGGACTTGAATACATCGAGGCCGACGCCCGGGCGGCCGTTGAGATGCCGACCCACGGACAACGCCGGGGTCACCATGCGCACGTCGGCGATGTCGCGGAGCCTTACATTGCCGGTGACGATGAAATTGCGCACGTCGTCCAGCGAACGGAACTCGCCGATGGGTCGCACCAGGAATCGCTGCTGGCCGCCGGTCACTTCGCCGGCACTGACCGAGAAATTCGCGCCTTCCAGCGCATCGCGCAGACGCGCCACATCGACGTCATAGGCCACGAGACGCACCGGATCGATCAGGATGCGCAATTCCAGCGGCTCTACACCCTCGAGCGAAACGCGTGCGACTCCGTCAAGCCTCTCGAGCGGCCTCTTGAGGTAGCGGTCGAGCATTTCGTACTGCCGTGACAAGTCCTCCTGGCTCGAAATGCGCACCACGACCACACGGTCGTCACCCGCGGCGAACATTTGGGTCAGGATGCGGTTGGCGCTGGGCGGAAATTCATGGCGTATCGATTCGAGCTTGGTTCGAACCGCGAAACCGATCGCCGCAGGGTCGCGCCCCCATTCGAACAGCACGACGAGTTGCGATCCGCTCTCGGACGAGGTGGAACGCAGTTCCTTGATGCCGGAGAGCGTCGCGATCGCCTCCTCGGCGGGGCGGGTGATCAGCTGCTCGACTTCCTCCGGTGTGGATCCGTCATAGGGAATCGTGACCTGCAGGCCCGGGAAGCGGATGTCCGGGAACAGCTCGAGCGGCAGTAACCAGGTGGAGATCAGGCCGATCAGCGACACCGCGACGAATGTCATCAGCGTCGTAACGGGGCGGCGCAGCGCGAAACTTGTATGCAGCATGACTCAGCCTCCGCCGGACTCCGTCGCAACACGCGGTATCGTGCCTGCGCTTGCAACCGGGAAACGCTTGCGGTCGAGCAGTGAATAGACCACCGGGATCACCAGCAGCGTGAACAGGCTCGCGACCGCGACGCCGCCGATCACGGCGATCGCCATCGGCTTGCGGATCTCTGCCCCTTCGCCGATCCCGATCGCCATCGGCAGCAGCCCGAGGATTGTCGTCAGCTTGGTGATGACGATCGGGCGCAGGCGCATGCGGGCAGCTTCCCTGATCGCCTCGTGCTTCGGCAGGCCGCGTTCACGTGCCTGGTTCACGGCATCGATCAGCACGATGGACTGGTTGACGACGATGCCCGCCAGCATGATCAGGCCAATGTAAGCGACCACGTTGACGGTGGTCCCGGTGAGGAACATCGCCCAGATCGAGCCGGTGAGCGCAAGCGGAATCGTCAGCAGGATCACGAACGGATGCAGCAGCGACTCGAACTGCGAAGCCATGACCAGGTAGACCAGGAATACGGCCAGCAGCATCGTGAATTGCAGCGACCGGAACGAGTCACTCATGTCTTCACTCTGGCCGCTGACCGCTGCGGTCGTGCCCACCGGCATTTCGATGCCGGCGACAATGGCCTCGAGCTCCGTGACCGCAGTGCCAAGATCGCCCGCGGCGAGATTCGCGGTCACGACTGCGACCCGCTGCTGGCGCGTGCGCCGGATTTCAGCCGGGCCGGTCGCGACGACGACGTCTGCAACTGCCGTCAGCGGCAGTGGTCGATCGCTGCCGGGATTGACGATCAATGAGCGGATTTCCTCGACAGATGAGGCACGCGTGTCAAGGCTTCGCACCAGCACGTCGATCTTCTTCTCGCGCAGCTTGTAGCGGGTCGCGACATTGCCTCGTACGCTGGAAACCACCCGGTCGGCGAATTCACGGACCGTGATGCCGAGCTGCGCGGCGCGCTCCTGATCGAAGATGATCTGGATTTCGGGGTTGCCAGCCTCGACCGTCGACTTGATGTCGCTGAACATCGGGCTGGCCTGCATGCCCAGCCTGACCTGCTCGGCAACTGCGCGCAGCCGCTCGAGCTCGTAACCGGTGATCGTGACCTCCAGGGGCGACGCGAAACTGAACAATGCGGGCCGGCTGAACTGGAATTGAACGCCGGCCAGTTCTTCGAACTTGCGACGCAGGGTGTCGATCACGACGGGCTCGTCGTCGGGGCTGGTCTCCGGCGACAGGCTGACCGACAACCGCCCGGTATTCTCACCCGCGTCCGTCGGGCTGGCATCCAGGCGGTTGCCGGTACCTGTGACCGCATAGGTCAGCGCAATCTGCGGCAGCTCCATGGCGTAGCCTTGCGCAGCAGCGACGGCGCGATCGGTCTGCTCCAGCGGCGTGCCTGGCGCCAGACGCAGGTCGGCGACGAATTCGCCCTGCGAAAGCTGCGGGATGAGCTCCGAACCGAGGCGGGGGACGATTGCCGCCGTGCCCAGCAGGACGGCGAGGGAGATCAGCAACACCTGCCCGCGGTGCTCCAGCGACCAGGCAAGGGCGGGCTCGTAGGCACGGCTCACGGCGCCGAAGCCGGCCTGGGTCGGTCGCACCGCGAAGGACAGCAGCCAGCTCATGCCATTCGAAATCCATGCGAAGCACCGGCGTGCGAATCGCATGGATTTTCCGATCGCGCGGCCCACCGGACCGGGCGGGCGCTCAGGCTCGTGCACCGGCAGCGCCTCGCGGCCGGCAGCGAGCATCGGCACCAGTGTCATCGCGACGATCAGCGAGAACACCAGCGCAAAGCTGACGGTCAGCGCCTGGTCCTTGAACAGCTGGCCCGCAATGCCGGTGATGAATACCATCGGGAAGAATACGGCGACCGAGGTCAAGGTCGCAGCAGTGATCGCCGTGGCGACCTCGCGGGTACCCTGCTGCGCGGCATCCAGTCGCGACAAGCCGCGCTCGCGATGACGCACGATGTTCTCGAGCACCACGACGGCGTTGTCCACGAGCATGCCGACAGCAAGCGCAATCCCGCCCAGCGACATGATGTTGAGCGAAAGGTCGAAGGCGTACATCAGCACGAAAGTGCCGATCACGGACACCGGGATCGCAATGCCCGTGATCATGGTCGCGCGCGCATCGCGCAGGAACAGGTAGAGCACCAGGATCGCAAGTATGCCGCCGATGAGGGCCGCGTCGCGGACCTCGCCGATCGCGGACGATATGAATCGCGACTGGTCGTAGACCAGGCTCAGTTCGCTGCCGGTGGGCAGCGACTTGCCGAGTTCCTCGATGCGTTTGCGGACGCCTGACGCAAGCTGCACTGTATTGGCGTCGCCTTCCTTGTAGACGGCGAGTTCGACCGATTCGCGGCCGTTCAGCCGTGTGATTGCTTCGCGATCCTTGTAGCCGCTGGTGACGCTGGCGACGTCGCGCAGGTACACAGGCTTGCTGTCAACCGACGCGATGATCGCGTCCGCCATTTGCTGCACGGACGTGAACTCGTTCAGTGTCCGCACCAGGAATCGTTGTGTGCCCTGTTCCAGCCGGCCGCCGGAAAGATTGACATTTTCCTCGCGCAGCCTTCGCGCAATCGTCTCGATCGAGATATTGAGCTGGGCGAGTTTGCCCTGGTCTACGAAGATCTGGATCTCGTCCTCGTAGCCGCCGCTGACCTTGACCGCCGCGGAGCCATCCACCGACTCGAGGTCCGGCTTCAGGCGGTCGTCCGCGAAGCGGCGCAGCGACTTGAGCCGGTCGACGGTGCCGGCGTCGCTGCCGGTCGTCTTCGCGTATTCATCCGTGTCGACGAATGCGAGGCGCATGACCGGTTCGGTGGATGGATCAAAGCGCAACAGGATCGGCCGGCTGGCCTCGATCGGAAGCTGCAGCAGGTCGATCTTCTCGCGCACGTCGATGCCCGAGAGGTCCATGTCCGTGCCCCAGGCGAATTCCAGGATCACGTCGGCCTGGCCGGCACGTGAAACCGAACGTACCTGGCGCACGTTCCGGATGATCCCGACCGCTTCCTCAATCGGCCGTGTGATCAGGGTTTCCAGCTCGAGCGGTGCGCCGCCGGGCAGGTCGGTGCGTACCGTCAGGGTCGGGTAGGAAAGGTCCGGAAGCAGGTTGAGCTTCAGGCGGGTCAGTGACACGAATCCGAACAGGATGACCGCGAGGGTCACCATCAGGATGGTCACGCGCCGCCGCGTGGCGAATTCTACGATTTGCATGCGCGTGGCTCCGCGCGGTCAGCCGGCCGCGACGGCAGGCTCGGCGCTCGCGGCCGGCCGCGCCGGGGTGTTGACTATCCGGACCGTGGCTCCGGGCTTGACCGCCGTCTGGCCCACGACCACGACCTGTTCGCCGTCCTTGAGCCCCGTGACGACCTCGACATAGGCGCCATTGCTGAGTCCAAGCTGCACGGGCCGTTCGCTGGCCTTGCCGTCCTTGACGACGAAGACCTTGGGCGGACCATCGCCCTCGAGCAGCGCCGTGCGCGGAATCTGCAGCGCATCCAGCTTGCGTTCGTAAATGATGGCGACGCGGGCGAACATGCCCGGCCGCAGCAGGCCGCCGGTTTCCGTGACGCGGATGCGCACGCCGAAGGTCGCCGTCGCCGCGTCCACGTAGGGGCTGACCAGAGCGACCTGGCCGGCAAATGCGCGACCCGGCACCGCGTCGAAACTAAGTTCGCAAACCTGGCCCACTGACAGCTTGGCCAGTTCGCGCTCCGGTACGTTGACGCGCAGAATCAGCGAGTCGAGGTCCTCGACGACGAACAGCGCGCTGTCGGCACTCTCGATGACGCCGCCCACTGGAGTGACGGTATTGCCGACCTTGACCACGTCCAGGCGCTGCGTGATGGTGCCGGCGATCGGCGAGCGAATATCCGTGTAGGAAAGTTGCAGGCGCGCCAGCTCCCAGGACGCCCGGGCCGCTTCGAGTTCGTACTTGAGGTTGTCGATCGAGACGGCACTGATCAGGCCCTTGGCCTGCAGCTCGGTGTTGCGGGCATAGTCGCGCTCGAGCTTGCGCATGGTTGCCTCGGCGAGCGCCACTTCAAGACGAAGCTGATCGCCGTCGAGACGCGCGAGAATCTGGCCCTCGCGGACGCGCTGGCCCTCGTCGATGAGGACCTGGCGGATCTCGCCCTTGACCTTCGGCATCACGAACGCCTTGCGTTCGGATTCGATCGGGGCGGTGCCGGTGTACACGGCAGCCATTTCGGCGCGACGCGTGGCAGCGACTTCGACCGGGACCGCAGGGACTTCATCCTTGGCGTCCTTGCCGGCGCTGTTGCCATTGGCCTTGTCGCAGGCCGAAAGTGCGATGGCAGCGATGACCAGCATCGCCAGAAGCCAGATTCGCGTGTTTTGTGAGACCTGGGTCTCGGTCCTGCAATTGCGGCGGGTCACGTCGGGGTCCTCCCGTTCAATTGTGGGCTATGTTACGGTCACTTAGTGTTGTAGTCAAGTACAACAGTAGAATAATGATAGAATGACCAAGTCGTTGAATTTAACGAATAAAGGCAGTTTAGTTTGAATTGAGCGACGTCAAACGCGCCGGTTCCTGGGGACCCGGCAATTGCACAGCGTCGACTGCAATCTCAACCGCTTCTTCGAGCACCGTATCCGGCGCATCGGCCTTGTCGAGCGCGGCGATGGTCACCAGTGGCTCCTGGCCGTGCGCCAGGCGCCGCGCATTTTCGCGTGCCAGGCGTTCGGCGTCGAACGCGTCGCGCTCGGCGCGACGCTTGACGAAATTCAGCGAAACATCGCGTTGAGTCCGCATGCGTTCCAGCGCATCCACATCGCCCTGCAGCGCGACGAAGTCCGGATTATGCGCAACGCGCTGGTCGTGGACGCGTTCGACCAGCGGCAACACCGGCATGGTCGTCGGCTCGGGCGTGAACTTGGCTGCGCTGATGCGATCCCAGGGCAGGGCGCTTTCCTGCGTGCTCTCGCCGACATCGGCTGTGCTGAGCAGTGACGGCAACGTGATGTCGGGTTCGACGCCGCGATGCTGCGTGCTGTCA
>JAOUGR010000480.1 GCA_029857655.1 Gammaproteobacteria bacterium
GAGCAGCGCCAGATCCACGGCGTCCCCCGTCGTCCCCCACTTGCGGCTGTCGGAGGTCACCGTCGCAAGCGTGTCTTCCAGGATCTGCTGCGTGTCGTTCAGAAGTCTCCCGATCAGCGTGCTCTTGCCATCGTCGACGCTGCCGCAGGTGATGAAACGCAGCAGGTCCTTCCGTTCGTGGCGACGCAGGAAGTCTTCGAGCTTCTCGGCGGCCATCAGAAGTAGCCCTCGCGCTTGCGCTTCTCCATCGCCGCCGCCTGATCGAAGTCGATCGCGCGGCTCTGGCGCTCGGAAGTGCGGGTCACAAGCATCTCCTCGATGATCGTCGTCAGCGAATCGGCATTCGAGCGCAATGCACCGGATAACGGATAACAGCCCAGACTGCGAAATCGCACCGTCTCCATCACCGGCTTCTCGCCATCGCGCAGCGGCATGCGGTCATCGTCCACCATGATCAGCATGCCGTCGCGGTCCACGACCGGGCGCGGTTTAGCGAAGTACAGCGGCACCACCGGGATGCCTTCCTTGTGGATGTACAGCCACACGTCGAGTTCGGTCCAGTTTGACAGCGGGAAGACCCGGATGCTCTCGCCCTGATGGATGCGTCCGTTATAGAGATTCCAGAGTTCCGGCCGCTGGTTCTTTGGGTCCCAGCGATGCTGTGAGTCGCGAAACGAGAACACGCGCTCCTTGGCCCGTGACTTCTCCTCGTCGCGCCGCGCGCCGCCGAAAGCCGCGTCGAAACGATGCTTCGAGAGCGCCGCCTTCAGCGCCTCGGTCTTCATGATGTCCGTGTACTTGGAACCGTGCGTGAATGGCGAGACACCCGCCGCCAGCGCTTCTTCGTTTCTATGCACGATCAGCTCGAAACCGATTTCGCGAGCCATCCGGTCGCGAAACTCGATCATCTCCCGGAATTTCCAGGTGGTGTCGATGTGCATCAGCGGGAATGGCAGGCCGCCCGGATGAAAGGCCTTGCGCGCGAGGTGCAGCAGCACCGAGCTGTCCTTGCCGATCGAGTACAGCATGACCGGATTGTCGAACTCGGCCGCGACTTCGCGGATGATGAAGATGCTCTCGGCCTCGATTCGCTTGAGCTGACTCATTCGGTCTGTAGTCTTCTTCAAAATGGCCATACCCTCGGCACGATGATGAGCGTGATGATGCCGCAGATCATGTTGAGCGGCAGGCCGAAGCGGAAGAAATCCATGAAGCGGTAGCCGCCGGGCCCCATGACCATCAGATTCGTCTGATAGCCGATCGGCGTGATGAAGCCGGCGGACGCGCCGATCATCACCGCGATCACAAATGGCATGTAGCTGACACCCGCAAGATCTGCGACCGAAATCGCGATCGGGAACATCAGCACGCCGGCGGCATTGTTGGTGATCAGCTCGGTCACGATCACCGTGACCACGTACAGCGCCACCAGTGCAAGCCATGGATTGCCTACTGCGATGCTGACGAGTCCTTCGCCGATCATGCTGGCCGCACCGGATTCCATCAACGCAACACCCAGCGCGAACGAGGCCGCAATGCCCGCGACGATGTGGTATTCGATGCTGCGGGTCGCGGACTGCATCGTCAGGCAGCCGGTAGCGACCATCAGGCCCGCCGCGATGAACGAGGCCTCGAACAGCGGCACCCATTCGAGCGACGCGACGACGATCATCAGGATCAGGATCGCGAGCGCGAGCGGTGCACGCCGAAAATCGGGTGGCGCAGAGTCCTGCAGCGCACTGACCAGCAGGAAGTCGCGACTGTACTTGTGCTTGTCGACGAAGGTCGAGCTGGCCTCGACCAGCAGCGTGTCGCCAGGGCGGAATACGATCTCGCCGACTTTGCCCGGGATGCGGCCGCCTTCACGCGAGATCGAAATGATCGCGGCGCCATACAGGTCGCGGAAATTACAGTCGCGGACGGTACGATTGATCAAGGGCGAGGTCCTCGAGAGGACGATCTCGATCAGCTGCCGCTGCGCATGCTTCAGGTTGAGTGTAAAGGCCTGCTCGTCCGCGATCGAAAGGCCTGGCATCCGGCGCAGGTCCTTGATCGAATCAACCACTCCGACGCAGGTCAGCCGGTCCTCCGCGCGCAGTACCTCATCGGGCCCCACCGACGTCA
>JAOUGR010000481.1 GCA_029857655.1 Gammaproteobacteria bacterium
TACCGGCGATGAAGAGCAAGGGTTACCCGTCGCCGGTTGCGGCGGCAATCATGTCGTCGGCCGCGACGCTCGCGGTGATCATCCCGCCGTCGATCCCCATGATTCTGTACGCCGTGATGGCCGAGACCTCGGTCGTGCAGATGTTCGTCGCCGGCGTCGTTCCGGGCGTGCTCGGCGGCCTCGGCCTGATGGGAATGGCGTATTACTTCGCGCGGCGCTACAACCTGCCGCGCGAAGAGGCGTTCCAGTGGGTGCGCCTGCGGCGCACGTTCCGTGAGGCGTTCTGGGCGTTCACGCTGCCGCTCATCATCCTCGGCGCGATCTTCGGCGGCGTGGTGACCGCCACCGAAGGCGCGGCGCTGGCGGTGATCGCGGCGCTGTTCATCGGTCTCGTGGTGTACCGCGAACTCGACTTCCAGCACCTGCGTGCCGCGATGGTCGAAGGCGGGGTGCAGACCGCGGTGGTGATGATGCTCGTGGCAGCGTCGGCGCTGCTCGGCACCTACCTCACCGAGATCCAGGCACCGCAGCAGCTCGCGCGCGCGATCACCGAGATCACGACCAATAAATGGTTCGTGCTCGCGCTGCTCAACGTGCTGTTCCTGCTGCTCGGCATGTTCCTGCACTCGGCGGCGGCGATCATCCTCGTCGTTCCGGTGGTGATGCCGCTGGTGCGCGCGGTCGGCATCGACCCGGTGCACTTCGGCCTGGTCGTCACGATCAATCTGGGCATCGGCCAGCAGACGCCACCGGTGGCGTCGGTGCTGATGGTCGCGTGCTCGATCGCGAAGGCGAGCGTGTGGGAGGTGACCAAGGTCAACGTCTACTTCATCGGCGTGTTGTTGGCGGTGCTGCTGCTGGTGACCTACGTTCCGTTCGTGGGGCTCGGGTTGGTGAATTTCTTTTACCGATGATCGCCGCGAGTCGACCGCGGCGAGTCTTTGCCGCTGGTTGAGGTCCATATGCGTTCGGTGCAATTGGGGCGGCGCTGCGCGCTCGGTTCCGCTGCGGAAGTTCGCCTTCGGCCCGTGGCGGCGCGTGCCGCGCGCCGCCGGGAGAGCCGGCAGGTCGCCCCTGGCGCATGTTCCGGCCCAGGTACTCGGGGCGCCTAAGCCGGACTCGCCGCCCGCCGCCGCGCCGCAGCCTGCAGCGCCCGCACCACCGGAACCGCCACCGCGGCAATCGCTGCCAGCGTGAGCACCGCGGCAATCGGCCGCATGAAGAAAATCCCGATGCCGGCGTCGGAGATGATCAACGACTGGCGCAGTGCGCGCTCAGCCAGCGGCCCGAGCACGAGCGCGAGAACGAGCGCTGCGGGCGAATAGCCGAGTTTCTTCATCGCGTAGCCGAGCACGCCGAACATGAGCATCTGGCCGACGTCCCAGACGTTGTTCTTGAGCGAATACGCGCCGGTGATGCAGAAGATGATGATGATCGGCATGAGGATCGAATACGGCACGCGCAGCGCGCGGACGAACAGCGGGATGAACGCGGTACAGAGGATCAGCAGCATCACGTTGGCGAGGTACTGCGAGGCGATCAGGCCCCACACGAACTCGGGGTTCTTCTCGAACAGCAGCGGCCCGGGGCGCAGGCCCCACATCATCAGGCCGCCGAGCATGATCGCGGTGGTCGCCGAGCCCGGGATGCCGAGCGTGAGCATCGGCACCATCGCGCCGGTGGCCGCAGCGTTGTTCGCCGACTCGGGCCCGGCCACACCCTCGATCGCGCCGTGGCCGAACTCGTGCGGATGCTTGGAGAACTTCTTCTCCAGCGCGTACGACATGAACGTGGCGATCGTCGGGCCCGCGCCGGGAAGCACGCCGACGAAGAATCCGAGTACGGTGCCGCGCACGATCGCCCAGCGGCTGCGCAGCCAGTCGCGTGCGTCGGGCAGCAGTTCGCGCAAGCCATAGCGCGCGGCAACGATGTGCTGGCCGCGCGCGGCCTCGGCACCCGCGAGCACTTCGCCCAGTCCGAACAGGCCGATCGCGACCGGCAGGAAGTCGATGCCGTCCATCATCTCGGGGATGCCGAACGCGTAGCGTGCGTCACCGGAGATGATGTCGAAGCCGACCATCGCGAGCATCAGGCCGAACACCATGCTGATGTAGCCCTT
>JAOUGR010000482.1 GCA_029857655.1 Gammaproteobacteria bacterium
CAACATTGCGCACGGCACCAACAGCATTACCGCGACGCGTGCGGCGCTCTCGTACGCCGACATCGTCGTGACCGAGGCAGGTTTCGCATTCGAACTCGGTGCGGAGAAGTTCTTCGACATCAATTGCCGCTACGGCGGCTTTGCACCCGCCTGTACCGTGCTGGTCGCGACCATCCGCGCTCTGAAGATGCACGGCGGCAAGCCGCTTGCGGAGATCAGCCGGCCCGATGTGGACGCCATGGTGCGCGGCCTGTCGAACATGGAAAAGCACATCGAGAACATCCGCAAATTCGGCCAGCCCTGCATCGTCGCGATCAACCATTTCCCGACCGACTCGCCGGAGGAGGTCGAAAAGCTCAGGCAGCATTGCAAGACGCTGGGCATAGAGGCCGTGGAAGCGAAGCCCTTCAGCGAAGGCGGCAAGGGTTGCACCGGGCTTGCCACGGTCGTCCGCGACATGGTTGCCGCCAGCGAGCCGCAGTACACGCCGCTTTACGACTGGAACGCATCGATCGAGCAGAAGATCCTGACGGTTGCCCGCGAGATGTACGGCGCGCATGCGGTGGATTACACGGCGAGGGCCAAGCGCGACCGTGACCAGCTGGAGAAAGCCGGTTTCGGCAAGCTACCCGTTTGCATCGCGAAGACGCAGCAATCGCTGTCGGATAATCCGGCGCTGCTGGGACGCCCGAAGGACTTCCTCGTGACGGTGCGCGAGATCCAGCTTGCTGCGGGCGCCGGATTCGTCATTCCGATCACCGGCGAGATCATGCGCATGCCGGGACTCCCGAAGGAGCCGATGGCGCATCGCTTCGACCTCACCGACGACGGCGAGATCACGTTCAGTCGATAAGGCTGCTGGCGTCGATCTGGTACTGCGCGCAGGCCGCAGTCACGGTGTTGCGCAGCAGGCAGGCAATCGTCATCGGACCGACACCGCCCGGAACCGGCGTGATGGCGCCCGCAACCCGCACCGCCGCGTCGAAATCCACGTCGCCCACAAGGCGCTGGCGCGGCCCGTCCGGGGAGGACACGGTGATGCGATTGATGCCGACATCGATCACGGTCGCCCCTGGCCGGATCCAGTCACCCTTGATCATCTGCGGCTTGCCGATCGCGGCGACCAGGATATCCGCGCGGCGGCATTCGCCGGCGAGGTCGCGCGTGCGCGAATGGGCGACCGTCACCGTGCAGTGTTCGCGCAGCAACAGCTGCAGCATCGGTTTTCCGACGATGTTGGACCGCCCGATGATCAGGGCACGCTGGCCACTCAGCTTGCCCAGGTATTCCTGCAGCAGCAGCAGGCAGCCGAGCGGCGTACAGGGGATCATCCCTGCGCCGCGAGCCGCCAGCAGCCCCGTGTTCACGAGGCTGAAGCCGTCCACGTCCTTGTGCGGTGCAATCGCATCAATGACAGCCAGCTCGTCGATCTGGCCGGGCAGGGGGAGCTGGACCAGGATGCCGTGCACCGCGGAATCGGCATTCAAGCGTGCCACGTGGTCGAGCAGCTCGGCCTGGGTGGTCGACGCGGGAAGCCGCGTCTCGAATGAGCGCATGCCGGCCTCAAGGGTCTGGCGGCCCTTGTTGCGGACATAAACCTCGCTGGCGGGATCGTCGCCAACGAGGATCACGGCGAGCCCAGGCGTAACGCCGTGGCGCCCGGCGAGCACCGCGACCTGCCGCGCAACTTCGGCCCTGAGCCTGGCCGCGCTGGCGCGCCCGTCGATAAGCCTGGCTCTGGGCAGGGTATCGGATATCACGCCGGATCCGGACTCTGGCATCGATCTGGCCTCATGCCATACTGGTGGTCGCGAGGGTACCTGAATCCCGCATTCAATTGCGATACCGCGAGCCATCATGAACGCCAAGCGCGACGGGGAACCCGTTCGGCGAATACTCATAGACGCGATGCGCGGCGGGGAGCTTCGCTCGCAGCAGGACCTCGTCGTCGTCGAGGAACCGCTCGAGATCCGCCTCGCCCGGCCGGCCGAGCCGGGGCCGGGGAAGGCAATTTCGATCACGATGCGCACGCCAGGACACGACGTGGAGCTTGCTGTCGGCTTCCTGCATGGCGAGGGGATCATCCGTTCCAGGGAAGAAATCGCTTCGGCGCGCAAT
>JAOUGR010000484.1 GCA_029857655.1 Gammaproteobacteria bacterium
CGCACCCGCACCAGGAGCGGCTGGTCAACCTCGCGATTGCCCCGCTGGTGACGCGCGATCAGCAGCAGATCGGCCGCCTCATCATCTTCGACGACGTCACCGAGCGCGCCGAACTCGAGCAGCGCCTGGTACAGAACGACAAGCTCAGCTCGATCGGCCTCCTGGCCGCGGGCGTGGCGCATGAGGTCAACACGCCGCTGGCGGTGATCTCCAGCTATGCGCAAATGCTCACCAAGCAGATCTCCGGCGACGATCCCAAATCGAAACTGCTCGACAAGATCGCCAAACAGACGTTCCGCGCCAGCGAAATCGTGAACTCGTTGCTGAACTTCTCGCGGACCTCCAAGACCGAGTTTGAAGAGGTGGATCTCAATCGCACCGTGCGCGAGACGCTGTCGCTCATCGAGCATCAGTTGGAAAAGACCGGCGTGCGCGTGGAGTTCCAGGCCGAAGCCGGTCTGCCCGCCATCAAAGGCAATAGCGGCAAACTCCAGCAGGTGTTTCTCAACCTGTTTCTCAACGCCCGCGACGCGATGCAGAATGGCGGCGTGCTGACGATTACCACCTCGAGCGACGACAGCCACGCCCGGGTCACCGTCTCCGATTCGGGCAAGGGCATCGAGCCCGAACATCTCAGCCGCATCTACGATCCGTTCTTCACCACCAAGGGCATGCAGAAGGGCACCGGCCTCGGCCTCGCCGTCACCTACGGCATCGTGCGCGAGCACGGCGGCCACATCGAAGCCGATAGCCAGCCGGGCGAAGGCAGCACCTTCTCGCTCGACTTCCCGCTGATCCGAAAGCTCGTGAATGCCTGAACCGCGCGCGCGCATCCTGGTCATCGACGACGAAGCCGACATCCGCGAAAGCCTCGAGGCGCTCTTCACGATGGAGAACTACGCGGTCGACCTCGCCGTGAATGGCGGCGACGGCCTCGCCAAGTTCGACGCCCAGAGCTACGACATGGTGCTGGTGGACCTCATGATGCCGGACCGTTCCGGCATGGAGGTGCTCGCCGAGATCCGCGCCAAAGACCAGGAAACGCCGGTGGCGATGATCACCGCCTACGGCTCGATCGAGGTGGCCGTCAACGCCCTCAAGAGTGGCGCCAACGACTATTTCTCCAAGCCCTGGGACAACGAAAAGCTCCTGCTCGAAATCGGCCGCATGATCGCCTCGCGGCGTCTGCAGACCGAGAACACGCAGCTCAAGCGCGCCCTCAAGCAGCGCTACGCCTTCCCCAACATCGTCGGCAAGAGCGAGCGCATGTTGCGCATTCTGGACCTGGTCAGCCAGGTGGCGCCCAGCCGCTCCACCATCCTGATCACCGGCGAAACCGGGACGGGCAAGGAACTGATCGCCAAGGCGATTCACGCCAATTCGCCCCGCGCCGACCAGACCTTCGTCGCCGTCAACAGCGGCTCGCTCCCGCACGACCTGCTGGAGTCCATGTTGTTTGGCCACGTCAAGGGCGCGTTCACCAGCGCCATTGCGTCGAAGAAAGGCTACTTCGAGGTGGCCGACAAAGGCACCATCTTCTTCGACGAAATCAGCACGATTGGCCTGGAGACGCAGATCAAATTGCTGCGCGTCATCCAGGAGCGCGAGTTCATGCCGCTCGGTTCCAATGACGTCACCAAGGTCGACGTCCGCATCATCGCCGCCTGCAACTCCGATCTCAAGAAACTGGTCGACGAAGGCAAATTCCGTGAGGACCTCTATTACCGCCTCAACGTGATCGACCTGCAGTTGCCGCCCCTGCGCGACCGCCGGGAAGACATCCCGCTCCTGATCGAGCATTTCTTCCAGAAGTATTGCCGCGAAAACGGCAAGTACCTCGATCCGGCGGGCCGTCCGCTGCTACGCTTCGAGCCCGAGGCGTTGCACATCCTGATGGAACACGCCTGGCCGGGCAACGTGCGCGAACTCGAGAACGTGGTGGAGCGCGCCGTCGTGCTCGCCACCGATAGCGTGGTTACGGCTAGCGTCCTGCCCGAGTACCTGCTCCATGCCGGCGGCATGCGCCTGCGCGCCGAGGAAGGCGGCACCCTGCCCGCCGACGCGAGCCTGTTTGAGCAGGTGAATGACTTCGAGCGCCGCAAAATCATCGAAGCGC
>JAOUGR010000483.1 GCA_029857655.1 Gammaproteobacteria bacterium
GCCGAACCACGGAAAGGCCAGCGGAAAGGCCGGGTCATGCCAGCGGCGTGCAAGCCAGGCCGCGTAATGGATCATCCTGAGCGCCCGCAATGGCTCGATCAACATGATCTCGACGGGGTCGAAAGTCGCGAACTGCGAATATCCTTCGAGGATGTCGGCGAGCTGGGCGCGCATCTCGGCCGCGTTCCCTGCCACCAGCATCCAGAGATCCTGGATTGCCGGCCCCGTCATGCAGTCGTCGAGGTCGACAAAGTGTGGACCCGCCGCCGTCCACAACACGTTGTTGCGATGGCAATCACCGTGGATGCGCAATTGGGGCAGCGGGCCCGCCGCTTCAAATCGCGCCTCCACCAGATCCAGCAATTCGCCGCTGACGAGTTCGTAGCGGTCCGCGACATAGTCAGCCATGAGATCGCCATCCAGCAGGTAGTCGACCGACTGCCGTCCCATCGCCTCGACCGACAGACGGCCGCGGTGCGCAAAGCGACCCGCAGCTCCCACCATGTGAATCCGTCCCAGGAAGCGCCCGATCCATTGCCGGTCATCCGCTGTGCCGAGCTCAGGCCACTGGCCGCCGCGACGCGGATAGATCGCGATGCGGAATCCGCCGAAAACCGGCACGGGTCCGCTGCCCAGCGTTTCGCGGCTCCCCAGTACGAGCGGAGCCACGACCGGAATCTCGGCCACCGCGAGTTCGCGCGCGAATGCGTGTTCCTCGGCGATGGCCTCATCGGTCCAGCGACCGGGCCGGTAGAACTTGATGACGACGGGCTCGGCGTCCTCGAGCCCGACCTGATAAACGCGGTTCTCGTAGCTGCCGAGCGCCAGGATGCGGCGATCGCTCTCGAATCCCGCGGCCTCCACCGCATCGACGACGGTATCCGGTGACAGAGTTGCAAACGGAACCTGCTCGACGTGCATCGAATCGTCGTCCATCGCGGCAACATAGCGTCCTGCCCGCGACGACACCAGCCACAATCAATGGCCCCGGCAGACTGGCGCCTGCCGGGGCCGGTGGAGTTCGATTCGCCCTAGGGAATCGTTTTTGAGGCCGGACTCGAGTTGGCGCTTTCCAGTCCCGTGGAATCGTAGGACGCGAGTACGAAGAAATAAGTGCCCGATGACAGGTTTTCCACCATGTAGCTCGTGATGCCCGGATTGCTGAGCGTAATCGTGGTCGGGTAGTTGCCGGCCGCGTTTCCGTAGCGAACCTTGTAGCCCGCAAGATTCGTCAGCGGCGAACCATCCGCGCGAGTCGTCGGCGCCGTCCAGCTCAGGGTCGCCGTGCCGTTCGCAGATTGCTGCACGGCAATCGAGAATGCCGGCAGCGAGGCCTGCAGCGTGCCATCGCTGACATTGACCTGGATGTTCGCGTAGGTGCCGACGGTTCCTGTGCCAGGCGTGCCCGACAGCCGGCCCGTACCAGTGCTGAAAATGACCCACGACGGCTTGTTCGTGATGCTGAAACTCAGCGTATCGCCGTCCGGATCGTTGGCCGCAGGCGTGAACGAATAGGCCTGACCTTCGACGATCGACGCCGGCGGCGCGCCGGAAATCGTCGGCGGACGATTCGCGCCATCAACTGCAATCTGGAATGCGGGCAGCGCCGTGGTCGCCATGCCATCGCTGGCACTGATGCGGATATCGATGTAGTCGCCGGCAGCGCTCTGCGCTGGAGTCCCGGACAAGCGGCCCGTACTGGTGCTGAAACTCGCCCAGGCCGGCCGGTTCGCTATGCTGAAACTGACTGCGTTGCCGTCCGGATCGGATGCACTCGGCGTGAATGAATACGCTTGGCCGCTTGTCACGGCCGTCGCGGGCGTGCCGCTGATGCTTGGGGCGCGGTTTGCAGCCACATTGATCGAGAACGCGGGCAATGACGCGGACAAGTTGCCATCGCTGACCGATATCTGAATACCGGCGTAGTTGCCTGCATTCCCCGCCGGCGGCGTGCCGGATAGACGCCCGTTGCTCGTGCTGAAGCTGGCCCAAGCCGGTCTATTGGCAATGCTGAAAGCCAGGGAATTGCCATCCGGGTCGCTTGCCGTCGGCGTAAAGCTATAAGCGATGCCCTCGCGCCCTGAAGTCGCGGGACTTCCCCCAATCAAGGGTGTGC
>JAOUGR010000485.1 GCA_029857655.1 Gammaproteobacteria bacterium
CCGGCACCGTGCCGGCGTACGCCGCCTGCTGGCACTCGCACTCGCCGATCCGCTCAAGCACGTGCGCAAGGCCCTCGCGCAGGATCGCGAACTCGCGCTGTTGCAGCAGCCGGCCGGACCGCTGGCGGCGCTCGCCGGCGGTGTCTGCGACCGCGCAATCGAATGCGCCTGCCTGCCCGCGGGCCATCCGGTGCCGCGCAGCCGCGACGAGTTCGAGCAGGCGCGCGACCGCGGCCGCGGCGCGGTGTACGAGATCGCCATCGGCATCGCCGCCAGGGCACGCTCCGTGCTGCGCGCGGCACGCGAGATCGAGTCCGCGCTCAGCGACCTGCCGCGCGGCGTTGAACCGGCGGCGGCCGCCGATTGCCGGGTGGAGCTTGCACGGCTGGCCGGCCCCGGATTCGTCGCGCGCACGCCGGACCCGTGGTTCGACGAATTGCCGCGCCTCTGTGCGGGGCTCAAGGCCAGGGTCCTGCGCCTGTGCGAGGGCCGCAACCTGGCGGCGCAGCGCGAGCTGGTGGCCTGGCGCGAACGCGTCGTCAAGCTCGCCGACCCGGTACTCGCCGAGGAGATGCAGTGGCTGCTGGCCGAGTACTGCGTGTCGCTGTTCGCGCAGCGGCTCGGCACCTCGGTGCCGGTATCGGCGCGCCGCCTGGAGCAGCGCCTGGCCGCAGCGCGCGGCTGATCAGTCGGAGCCGCCGAGCTTCTTCACGAGTGGCGTCAGCAGGTCGATCGGCATCGGGAATACGATCGTATTGCTCCTCTCGTTGCCGAGTTCCGTCAGCGTCTGCATGTAGCGCAACTGGATCGCCCGGGGATCCGCGCCGAGGAGCTGCGCAGCCTCCACCAGCATCGCCGCGGCCTGTTTCTCGCCCTCGGCGTGAATTACCTTGGCGCGCCTCGTCCGCTCAGCTTCGGCCTGCTTGGCAATCGCACGAATCATGGTCTCATCGAGGTCCACGTGCTTGATTTCGACATGCGACACCTTGATGCCCCAGACGTCGGTTGAGGAATCGAGGATCTGCTGCACGTCGGTGTTCAGCCGTTCGCGCTCCGCAAGCATTTCGTCGAGTTCATGCTGGCCCAGCACCGAGCGCAGCGTCGTTTGCGCGAGCTGGCTGGTCGCCTCGAACGGATTCGCGACCTGGATGATGGCCTTTCCCGGGTCGACGATCCGGAAGTAGACGACTGCATTCACCTTGACCGACACGTTGTCGCGCGAGATGACGTCCTGTTTCGGCACGTCCAGCACGATCGTTCGAAGGTCGACCCGGACCATCTGCTGGATGACCGGGATCACGATGATCAGGCCCGGTCCCTTGGCGCCGGAAAAGCGGCCAAGGGTGAAAATGACGCCACGTTCGTATTCACGCAGAATGTTGATGGCGCTGAATAGCAGAATCAGGGTCAATGCGCCGATCACGCCCCAGTAAATCATGTCTTGTCTCCTGTCATTCCATGGGCGAGACGTGGAGCGTCAGCCCCTCCACGCGGTCCACGCGCACGCGCTGCCCGCGTTTCACGGGCACGCTGCTGAGTGCGTTCCACTGCTCACCGTAGATCCGGACATGGCCGTGGCCACTGAAATCGCCGATGGCCTCGGCCACGTCTCCGACCAGCTGCTCGCGCCCGGTGGCGACCGGTCGATGCCGCGCGCGCAGCGCCAGCCACATAGTCCCGATCATCGCGGCACCGGCGAATGTCGCGATGCCGCCGATCAATCCGCGACTCGCCTCGAAGCCGGGCGTTTCGATGTCCATCAAGACCACCGAGCCGATCACGAAGGCGATCAGCCCGCCAAGACCGAGCGCGCCGAAACTCGGCACGAAGAACTCCGCGATCATCATTCCGACGCCGAGAACGACGAGCGCAAGGCCCGCGAAGTTGACTGACAGCACCTGCAGCGCGTACAGCCCAAGCAGCAGGCAGACGGCGCCGACCACGCCCGGTAGCACGGCACCCGGGTTGTAGCCCTCGAACATCAGGCCATACAGGCCGATGACCAGCAGCCCGTAGGCGACCAGCGGATTGGTCAGCACGGCCAGCAAGGATGTGCGCCAGTTCATTCCGATGCGCTCGATGACAGCGCCGGCCGTTTTCAG
>JAOUGR010000122.1 GCA_029857655.1 Gammaproteobacteria bacterium
GGCGGGTTTCAGGGATCGCGTCTACGGTGTTGCCGTGGATGTGGGTTCGACGACCATCGCCGCGCATCTCTGCAACCTGACGAGCGGTGAGGTGGTCGCAAGCACCGCGTGCATGAACCCGCAGATCCGCTTCGGTGAAGACCTGATGAGCCGGGTCTCGTACATCATGATGAATCCCGGCGGCGAGGCCGAACTGAGCCGCGTCGTGCGCGGCGCCATCAACGAACTGGTCGCGGAGGCTGCCACGCAGGCAGGCATCGGTAGCGCCGATGTGCTGGAGATGACGGTCGTCGGCAATCCGATCATGCATCACCTGGTGCTGGGGCTGAGTCCGCTGGAACTCGGCACCGCGCCATTTACACTCGCGACCGATGCCGCGATCAGCCTTCCAGCCGCCAGCATCGGCATCGCGATCAATCCCGGCGCCCGGGTCTACGCCCTGCCCTGCATTGCCGGGCACGTTGGCGCGGATGCCGCTGGCGTACTGCTGGCAGAGGCGCCGTGGGACCATGATGAAGTTTCCTTGATCGTGGATGTCGGCACCAATGCCGAGATCATTCTCGGCAACAGCCGGCGCCTGCTGGCGGCATCCAGCCCCACCGGACCGGCCTTCGAAGGAGCGCAGATCAGCGCGGGACAACGTGCGGCGCCCGGTGCGATCGAACGGGTTCGCATCGACCGCCAGACACTCGAACCGCGCTTCAAGGTCATCGGTTGCGACCTGTGGTCGGATGATCCTGGTTTTGTGAAAGAGATGCCGACCTGTGGCGTCACCGGAATCTGCGGCTCCGGCATCATCGAGGCGATCGCCGAGTTGTTCCTGTCGGGGATCATCCTGGCGGACGGCACGATTTCGGCTGCGATGGCGGCCCGTTCGAGCCGGGTCATCAGCGAGGACCGGACCTTTGCGTATCTGCTGCACGCCGGTCCGCCGGAACTGCGCATCCGGCAGAATGACGTCCGCGCGATTCAGCTCGCCAAGGCAGCCCTTTACGCCGGTGCGAAGTTGCTGATGGACCACTTTGGCGTCGCGCGCGTCGATCGCATCCGGCTTGCCGGCGCTTTCGGCGCGCACATCGACGTCAAGTACGCGATGGCACTCGGCATGATTCCGGATTGCCAACTCGACCAGGTGTCGTCGGCTGGCAACGCCGCGGGTACCGGCGCGCGAATTGCGCTTCTCGATCGCGCATCGAGGACGCTCATCGAGGAGCGCGTGCGACAAGTGGAAAAGGTCGAGACGGCTATCGAAGCGGACTTTCAGCGGCATTTTGTTGCGGCCATGACGATTCCACACCAGACGGATGAATTCACCGAGCTCACGCGGATTCTGGATCTGCCAGCTCCGCCGGTGACCGGGCAGACAAATGGCCGCCGCCGGACCAGGCGCTGAACGATGACCCGGCCTTCACCACTGCCATTGCCGGATGTGGAACGCGAGGCGCTGGCGCACGCGATCCATGAAACCTACATGGAGATCTTCCCGAGCCCGAGCATCGAGCAGCGGCTCGACAGCCTGGAGGCAGGTTCATATGTTGCGATCACCTGCTCGCCCAAACGCGGCGTCGACGACACGCTCGATTTCACCGAACGGCTGACCGCGCGTGGCTTTCGCGTCGTGCCGCATATCGCTGCAAGGATGGTGCGCGACAAGACGCACCTTCAGGGAATCATGCGTCGGCTCGCGGATCTCGGCGTCGAGAGCATTTTCGTCCCCGGCGGCGATACTCCACGGCCGCTCGGCACATACGCGACGGCTGTCCAGCTGTTGCGCGATATCGCCGATTTCGACCATCGCCTGCAGCACATTGGCGTCGCCGCCCATCCGGAAGGTCACCCCGCGGTCGATCCCGAGACTTTGTTGCAGGAGCTTTCCGCCAAGCAACCCCTTGCGACCTACCTGGTCACGCAGATGTGCTTCGATGCCGCCGCGATCGCCGCCTGGCTTCGTGTGATTCGCGCCCGCGGCATCACCCTTGCCGTATGGGTCGGCCTGCCCGGAGTCTTTGATCGCGCGGCGCTGCTCGAGGTTTCGCTGCGCATCGGCGTCGGTGCCTCACTGCGTTTCCTGCGCGATCGCGGCCGGATCGTTCGTCGATTGTTCGGGCCGAAAACCTATCGCCTGGATAGATTCCTTTACGAACTGGCCCCGCGGATGACGGACCCGGAACTGGGTATCGCCGGATTTCACCTCTTCTGTTTCAACAAAGTCGCGGAATCAGAACAATGGCGCCGGCAGTTCATCGCCGGCCTGCGGCGAAGTGCTTAACGGGCAAGCACCATGACCCGGCGCAGTGGCAGGGAGAAACGCGTGGTGTCGGCGATCAGGCAGCTGCCATTCAGCCGTCTGGTCAATCCCTGCGCTCCCATCGAGGTCCTCAGCGCCGATCACGTCAAGGCGATCATCTATGCTGCGCTGACCATCCTCGAGACCCGTGGCATGAGATTCCTCGAAGGGGGCGGCCGCCGGTTATTGTGCGCGGGCGGAGCGGAATCCGACGAGACGACCCGGATGATGCAATTCGACCGTGGCTGGCGCCTTGGATACGGCGCGGCGGGCGAATGGCATCTGGAAGCAAGAGACTAGCAATCGAAAGCCGCATCGAGGTGGAGAAGTTTCATGAGACCAACGATCAATGTCCTGAGCGACGATCTCATCGGCAGGATCCTGACCGAAGCGAAGAGGATCATGGCCGAAGTCGGCATGGAGATCCGCGGCCCAATGATACGCCAGCGCCTGCTGGATCACGGCCTGAAAACAGCGGACGGAGCCGATCGCGTGCTGTTTCCGCAGGAAGTCGTCGATCGCGCCATTACCACGGCGCCGAAGTCCTTCACGCTTTACGACCGCGACGGCCGGCCGCACGCCGAGATCGGCGGCTACAACGTGCACTTCGTGCCGGGCTCGAGCGGGCTCAAGATCATGGATCACCGCACGGGCGAGACCCGGCTTGCCAACTCAACCGATTTCGTAGAGTACGCGCGGCTCTGCGACGGCTTGCAGCACATCGCCTACCTGGCCACGGCGTTCTCGACCAACGCCGACATCGAATCGCAGGTATCCGACGCCTGGCGTCTCTACATGACGCTTGTAAATTCGAAGAAACCGGTCGTGTCCGGCGCCTTCGGCGAGCATGGCATGCCGCGCATGGTCGGGATGATGCAGCTATTCCGCCGTGATCGCGCGGACCTGATCGACAAGCCGCTGTCGATCTTCACGGTCACCGCGACCGGCAATTTCCGGTTTGGCGAGGACTCCTGCCAGAACCTGCTCGATTGCGTCGAGGCCGGCATCCCGGTTGAGATCGTCCCGGTCACGCTGATGGGCCTGATCGCGCCGGTGACGCTGGTGGGCGCACTCGTCTTCCACTGCGTGGATGTGCTCACCGGCATCACGATGGCGCAGATCGTCAGGCCCGGGGCGCCGGTGCTGTTCGGCGGCGCGCCCGCCACCTTCCACATGAAGGCGGCCAGCGCACCGATGGCCGCGATCGAAGCGCAGCTCCTGAATGTTGGCTATGTCGCGATTGCCAAGTCGCTGGGCCTGCCGACCCAGGCCTACATGGCGCTCAGCGATGGCAAGTTCCTCGATGCCCAGGCAGGCGCGGAG
This sequence comes from Gammaproteobacteria bacterium, assembly GCA_029857655.1. Taxonomy (GTDB): domain Bacteria; phylum Pseudomonadota; class Gammaproteobacteria; order Steroidobacterales; family Steroidobacteraceae; genus SCUD01. The sequence goes on from JAOUGR010000122.1 coordinate 3,611, forward strand.
ACCATGACAAGTGCGATGCTCGCCGCGCTCGCGGGCGTCAATTCCGTATCCGGTCCCGGCATGCTCGACTACGTGCTCACCTTCAGCCTGCCAAAGCTCGTTTTTGACAATGAGGTTTGTGGTCAGGCACTGCATTTCGTGCGTGAGATCCGCGTGCTCGAGGACCTGCCCGCGACAGAACTGGTAAGCCACTTGCGGCAGAACGATCACCTGATCACATCACCGCACACGTTGAAGTACTGGCCGCAGGAGTTGTACCTGACCGACCCGGTCATCGACCGGGAGAATCGCGAGAACTGGGCCAAGTCCGGATCGAAGGAACTCTATCAGCGAGCCTGCGAGCAGGTGGAACGGCGTCTCGCAGGCTACGTGCCATTTGAAACCGACGCCGCCATTGACGCCGAGATGCGCCGCCTGATCATCGCGGGGCTGCGGGAGCAAACTGAACTGCCTCAGTTGCCGCCGCCGCCCGAGCATGCTGTCAGCAAAGCTGCGGTCAGCCGGCGCAGCCGGTCTGGACGACGGCGCGCCTGACGATTCCTTAGATCGCGCGGCCGCGACACGAACCCGGTCAGCCGTGACTCGCAAGCCAGTGGTGCAGGCGCGCGTCGTGGGTGCGGAAATGCTCGGTGAACCACTTCGACAGGCGCAAGCCGAGCGCCTCCGGATCGTAGTCGGCGGGTGACTCGACGGCCTCGATGATGTCCAGGATGTCGTCGAGCAGGCGTTCGTGGTCGTCCTTGTGCTCGCTGGCGTAAGTGTATTTCAGATTGCGCATCTCGCGCTCCTCGAGCGCAAAGTGCGCTGCGATGCGGCCATGGATCTCGCCGAGCGCGGCGACGATCCGCTCTACTTCCGCGACCGGCCCAAGGGATTCATGCAGCGCGTTGATCATTGCGATCAGTTCGCGATGCTCATGGTCCACGTCGGGCAGGCCGATCGTGAACTCATTACGCCAGGCAATCAGGCTCACGGCATGTCCTCGATGTTCCACGGCTGCCTCAACGCCAGGTAAACCCTTCGCCAGTCCTGAACCCGATGACGAAGTTCTGGCCTGGTTGCAGGTCGATTGTGCCTGAACGCACCTGGTCGAAACCGTCTTTGCGGCCGCTGTCGCGCATGCGCACGACGATGGACTGCGGGCCCGCGGGTATCCTGAATGTCCGGAACACGGTCGCGGCACCGTCGTCCCAGAGGCCCGAGGGCTGGTGGGTGCCGCTGTAAAGCAGCTTGCCTTCGCGTTCGAGCTCCACGTAAATCGGCCAGCGTTCGCGCGCGCAGTCAACGGGGCGGCGCATGTTGGGCTTCAGTTCCATCATCTGCTGTGCCGTCAGCGGCTTGCATTCCTCCCTGGTGGCTGTCGCGTGCCGTATCGACAGGCGCAGGACCGCTTCGTTCTGACCGAGCTGGCGCAAGGGCGGCTCGGTTGCGAGCACGGCCGTCACCCCCGCCAGCAGGCCCAGCAGTAGCGCTACCCCGCCGGCTCGCACGGCGACGGGCCAGCGCGGCGCGGCCAGCGAAAGGGCTACCTTCTCATTCTTGTCCCCCGAGAGCCGCAGCGGCGGCAGGCCGGGAAGCCCGCGACGAAACGCCGCGAGGTCGGCGCCCCAGGAGGCAGCTATGCGCTCGCGCGGAACCCGGGAACGCAGCCAGGGGTCGCGCTGACCGGCAATTCGCTCCTCGGTCCAGCGCTGTCCGAATCGCTGATAGCAGTTGTTCGCTGCGCAGCCCGCAATCACGACGCCGTCAGCCATCCGGCGCGCAAATACGAAATCGATGAATGACGGCGGCAGCATGCCGACGCAGGGCATCGTCGCGACGGCGGAATTCCGGCGCAGATCCTCACCCATGGTTTCGGCGTGTTCGCATGCGAAGACCACGAGCCGATCGTGCCCGGTCAATGAAGCGCAGGATTTCTTCAGTTGTTCGCGGATGGCAACGAGCGGCAATTGTGGCAGCTCGATGCCGCCCGTGAACACGCTGGCACTGCGGAATGGCGTCGCCGTCGGGCAGGCGCCGACGCACAGGCCGCAGCTGAGGCAGCGATCGGCATTCACGACGGCCTCGGCCGCGTAGGACTGCCAGTCGGTGCGCGGCTCCAGCGACAGCGCTCCAAACGGGCAATCCGTCACGCATCGACCGCAGCCATTGCAATTCAACAGGCTCACCTGTGCCACCGGCAGACTGCGCTTTCGGGGCAACCACGGCATCAGGCCCAGGAGCAGTAGCGCCCCGCCGAGCAGTTGCCAGACCGTCACCCCGCCCCATGCCTGAACCAGCGGGTAAAGCGGCAGGTAGAACCAGTCGAGCCCAATCATCGCCGGCACGATATCGAGATCCGCGCGTGCCTGGCTCACCGCCGGCAGCACGATGGAGAGCACCAGCAGCGAACCCAGCACCAGCAGGCCGAGCCCGCGTGCCGGCTGGATCCGCGCGGCCATGTGCCGGTGGATGTGGATCCACATGAAAAGCAGCAGCAAGAGCGGTGCCGCGATGTGGATGAACGACATCAGCGTGAAGAACCGGCTCGACAGCGACACCTCGTTGACGAAGTTGCGTGAGATGGGCTCCCCGAACAATGGCAGCACATCCAGCAGTTCCGCTGTCGTTATGGCGACGTACTGCGCCATCACGTCCCAGACCAACCAGTATCCGGTAATGCCGCTTACATAAATGAGCATCAGCAGCGGCAATCCCGTGATCCAGGCGAACCAGCGCTTGCCGCGCATCTGGTCGAGCGCGAACTCGCGCAGCAGGTGCACCAGTGCAACGACCACCAGGCCGTCGGAGGCGTAGCGATGCAGGCTGCGCATGACGCCGCCGGCCCAGGGCTGCGCGTGCGTGAGCGACTCGACCGT
>JAOUGR010000487.1 GCA_029857655.1 Gammaproteobacteria bacterium
ATTTCGAGCAGCGCCGGCTCGTCCTCGACGATCAGGAGGCGCATCCGGCCCTCAACGTTGCTCGCCGGTTGCGGCGTCAATCCTGACTTCGAATACGCGGCCGTCGGCACCCAGCAACCGGATCCTGTACTCGACGCGGTCACCGTGGCGCTTTTCCTCCGCGCGCACGGCGCGCGCGTCGTAACGGCGCTCGGCGCGTGCCACGGCTTCATCGAGGGAAATCGCGCGATCCGCCATGCCCCGCTCGGCGCCACGGTCACGGTCACGGTCCCGGCCCGACGCCTGGGCCGGCCCCAACAGGGCGGCGCCGGCCATCAGGGCCAGGCACAGGATCGTCAGCGGTGTCATCCTTCTCATCTGCATCGCGCCATTGTAATTGAACTCGAAAAACCCGGGCCGCTCGCGCGGCCCGGGTCGGCAGCTCAGCCGCGGGTCGGGGTCACATCGACCCGGATCCGCATACGCTCGCCCGGGTCATAGGGCATCCGCGTTGTGTATTCGCGGCCGGCGTACTCATAGGTCACACGGTAGCCGTCTACACGCTCGTCCCAGCTGTCGCGGTAGTGAACCTCACAGCGCTCGACCAGGCGTTCACGACCATAGTAGTCGCCTTGACGCTTGTGCGAGGCGTCGTTGCCAATCGCACCACCGATCAGCACGCCGGCGATGCGCGCCGCATCGCGGCCCCGGCCGCGACCGATCTGGTTACCTACGACACCGCCGATAATGCCGCCCAGCAAGGTGCTGCCGGCGTGGCGGGGCGAAAGCGGGCCATCCGATTCATAGGCCACCTCGTCCCAGCACTCCCGCACCGGCTCGCTGATGCGGACCCGGCGACGGATTGCCTCCACGTTGAGGACACGCGCGTAATCGAAGTTACCGCCATAGCGGTCATCGCGGTCATCGCGGTCGTAACGGTAGCTGCCGCTATTGTGATCAGCCATGGCTCCGGCGGACGCGGCAGCTAGACCGACGGCGAGGCCATAAATCCAGAGCTTGCGTAACATGGTGCGCCTCCTTGCTTTGGCACGATGCCAATCTAGGCCCGGGACCATGAACGCGTCCTGAACGCCGAGAAGTCGGATTTGTCTAGGGAATCCCGGCCTTTGCGGCGATCCAGAGCTCGTCGAGCAAGGCGGGGCCTGCCGCGCGCAAATCGATGCCACGGGCGGCCAGGGCCTGCTCCAGATGGGCGTAACGGCGCTCGAATCGATCATTGGTCCCGCGTAACGCCGCCTCCGCATCGATGTCGAGATGCCGCGCGAGATTGACGACCGAGAACAGCAGGTCCCCGAGCTCCGCTTCTACGCGCGCTGAATTCCGGTCGCCGTCGACGACCCGGTCGAGCTCCGCAAGCTCCTCGTCGATCTTGGCACGCGGTCCCGCCGCATCCGGCCAGTCGAAACCCGCGTCCGCGGCGCGCCGGCCGAGCTTGCGCGCACGGGACAGCGCAGGCAGGGCCTTCGGAACGCCGTGCAGTGCCCCCGCCCCTTGCCCCAGCGCCTTGCGCTCCTCGGCCTTGAGCGATTCCCAGATGCGGGTCTGTTCCGTGGCATTTGCGACCGGAACGCCTCCGAATACATGCGGATGGCGCCGCGTCAGCTTGTCACAGATCGCGTCGACGACATCGTCGAATCCGAAAGCGCCGCGCTCGCTCGCGAGCTGCGAATGAAATATGACCTGGAACATCAGGTCGCCGAGTTCGTCGCGGAGCGCGTCCAGGTCCCCGCGCTCGATCGCATCCGCCACTTCGTAGGCTTCTTCAAGCGTGTGGGGGGCGATCGAGCGGAAATCCTGCTGCAAGTCCCACGGACAACCTGTAACCGGGTCTCGCAGGCGCATCATGATTTCGCGCAGGCGCTCAATCGCCATGGAGTGGCGACCCGCCGAGCATTTCACGAAGCGTCAGGATCATCCCGGCCGTCGCACCCCAGATCGTGTGTCCGCCCCAGGGCAGGTCGAGCACCTCGAGCTCTTCTTCGCCGATCCGGTGCAGGCGCCGTGAATGCGTCGCCGGATCCAGCAGGTGGCGCAGCGGTGCTTCGAAGGTACCGGACACTTCGGTTGCATCCAGCACCAGCTCGAATCCCGGGCGCA
>JAOUGR010000486.1 GCA_029857655.1 Gammaproteobacteria bacterium
TGCTGGCTGCGCTCCATCTGGCAGGCCACCACGATACCGCTTGGAAGGTGGCGAAGGCGCACCGCGGAATCCGTCTTGTTGACGTGCTGCCCGCCGGCACCGCTTGCCCGGTAGGTATCCATCTCGATATCCGCCGGATTGACCTCGATGTTGATTTCATCGTCGATGACCGGCGAGACGAACACGGATGCGAATGACGTGTGGCGCCGGTTGCCTGAATCGAATGGCGATTTCCGCACCAGGCGATGCACGCCTGTCTCCGTCCGCAGCCAGCCATAGGCGTAGGGGCCGTCAATCTGGATCGAGGCGCTTTTTATGCCGGCGACCTCGCCGGGGCTCTGTTCGATCACATCGGGATGGAATCCGCGGCCGTCCGCCCAGCGCAGGTACATTCGCAGCAGCATCTGCGCCCAGTCCTGCGCCTCCGTGCCGCCCGCCCCTGCCTGGATGTCCAGAAACGCCCCCCGCGGATCCATCTCGCCGGGAAACATCCGCATCAGTTCGAGCTGCCTGACACGCTCTCCGAAAACGCGAGTATCGCGATCCACCTCTGCGAATCCGGCCTCGTCCCCCTCGCCCTCGACGAGTTCCAGCAACTCTCCGGTCTCGGTCAGTCCGCGTCCGATCTGCTCCAGTTCGCCGATAGTGGATGCAAGCCTCGCGCGTTCACGCCCGAATTCCTGTGCCCGCTCCGGATTGCTCCAGATCGCGGCGTTTCCGAGCTCACGATCGAGCTCCTCGAGCCGCTCGCGCTTGCGATCGTACTCAAAGGTACCCCCTCAGCGCTTCAAGGCGCTGCTGAAGGTCGTCGATCGAACGGCGGGTTGCTGCGGTTTCCATGCGGGCGGAATCTTAGCAGACGGTCATTCGCGGGTTTGCAGGTATTCAGCCAGCATTTCGGCGCGCGCCGTGCCTCCGTAACTCGTGGACTGAAGGCGATACGCAAGCCGGACCAGCGCGCCGGCCGCCGGCCGCCGCGACCCATCCGCATCGAAGTGCCCGAACGCGATTGCCTCCACGGGCTGCGACGCGGGTCCGGGCCGCAGCCAGAGCTTCAGGTGCCGGTCCGCGAGCACGCGCGACTCGACCACGGCGAATTCACCGTCGAACAGCGGCTCCGGAAAGGACTGACCCCAGGGTCCGCCGGCCTCGAGAGCGCGCGCAGTCTCGAGCGACAACTCGCCGCCCAGGAGTTCGCCGTCGGTCTCCAGCACGCCCATCATCTGGTCGCTCGTCAGATGGCGGCCGACTTCCTCGCCGAATGCATCCGTGAACTTCTGCAAGCGGTCTTCCCGCAGCGTGAGTCCTGCGGCCATCGCGTGACCGCCGAAACGGTCGATCAGGCCGGGATGGCGGGTGTCGATCGCCTCGAGCACGTCACGCACGTGCACACCTGCGACCGAGCGCGCCGAACCGCGCAACGTGCCTTCTCCAGCCGGAGCAAATGCAACGACCGGGCGATGCATGCGATCCTTCATGCGGGTCGCCACCAGGCCCACGATTCCCGCATGCCAGCCGCGGTCGTAAAGGGCGACACCGGCAGGCAGGCTGCCTTCCTGCAGCTGCAGCCGGCGCACGGCGACGGTCGCCTCATCGCGCATGCGCAATTCCATCTCGCGGCGCTCGCGATTCAGGCGATCCAGTTCCTGTGCATAGCCGAGCGCCTCGCCCCAGTCGTCAGTCAGGAGACAGCGGATACCGACGGCCATGTCGTCGATGCGCCCCGCGGCGTTCAGCCGCGGCGCGATCTGGTGGCCCAGGTTACGTGCAGACAATTCATCGAGGCGGCAGCCGGCGATCTGGGCAAGAGCCATCAGACCGGGCGCGGCGGAACGGGCGCGCAGGCGCTTCAGGCCCTCATGCACCAGGATACGGTTGTTAAGGTCGAGTGGTACGAGGTCGGCGACCGTGCCGAGTGCGACAAGATCCAGCATTTCGGCCGCAGCCGGCAGATTGCAGCCGCGCCGCTTTTCCATTTCCCGGGTCACGGACGCTACCAGGTAGAAGGCGACGCCCACGCCGGCCAGCGCCCTGCTGCCGAATGTCGAGCCGGCGAGATTCGGATTCAACATTGCGGTGTAGTCCGGAAGCGTCGGC
>JAOUGR010000123.1 GCA_029857655.1 Gammaproteobacteria bacterium
ATCCCGGTCGAGCGCGACTGGCGCCTGAATGAGCGTCACTACGGTGCGCTTCAGGGCCTGGACAAGGCAGCAACGACCGAGAAATTCGGCGTCGAGCAGGTCAGGATCTGGCGACGGAGCTACGACGTACCTCCGCCCCCGCTCGAAATGGATGACCCGCGTCACCCGAGGTTCGATTCGCGTTACCGCGAGATTCCGGCGGCCCGGTTGCCGGCCACCGAATCACTGAAGGACACGCTCGCCCGGGTGGATCCCTGCTGGCATGGCCGAATCGCGCCTGCGCTCAAGTCCGGCCGCAATGTCCTGGTGGTTGCGCACGGCAACAGCCTGCGCGCCATGGTCAAGATGCTGGACGGCATGGGTGATGATGAAATCGTCGGATTCAATATCCCGACCGGCGTGCCGATTCTTTACGAACTCGATTCCGGATTGCGTCCCGCGGCGCCGCGCCGCTTTCTCGGTGACGCCGCGGCCATCGAAGCGGCGACGCTTGCGGTCGCGCGCCAGGCGGAGCGGCTCTAGACGCCGCCCTACTCTTCCGCCGCGATCTCGACTTGGATCCCGTCCAGCGCCCGTTCGAAGGGTATCTGGCAGGCGAGCCGTGATCCACGCGGCCGGTAGCTCTCGAGTTCCTGCAGTATTTCCTTTTCATCGCCCTGCATCGGTGGAAGCTGGTCCAGCCAGGGCTCCGCGACATAAACGTGGCAGGTAGCGCAGGAACACATGCCGCCACAGATTGCCGCGACGCCATAGTCAAACTCGCGCAGAGTCTCCATCAGGCTGGCGCCGACGCGCCCGGCCACACGGTGTTCCCCGCCGTCGCGATCGGTGATGATTATCTCGGCCATGAAGGGGCGCCATCTTGCTGGAATCGCGGTGCATCGCGCAACCGCTCAGGGCAACAGTCGATCGACAAGAATCCGGCGCTGCCCGGCATCGATCGGAATATCCTGCCGCGCCGCGATTTCCAGCCAGCCGAACCACAGGCAGTCAAAGATCCAGCGGAGCGGAATCATCCTCTCCATCAACTGCAGTGAATCACCGCCATAGCCTTCGAGCAGCGCCTCGATCTGCCAGGCGTCAAGGTCGTGGTAGCAGAGGCAGGCCGCAAGATCCGCCGCCGGATCACCCGGGCCCGCGTATTCCCAGTCGAGCGCCAGGAGTGCGTCACCCTGATCGACAATATTCTGGTGATGAAGGTCATGATGACAGGCGACGAGCCGGCGCGGCGCAGGCATCGCGGCGCGCCTCGCGGCGAGGCTGTGCTCGAGCTCCTGCAGGTATGCAACCGGCTGACCGGCCTGCAGCGTTTCAAGATAGCCCGCAGCCCGCGCGCCAAAATCGACGGCTGCGAGATCTTGCGGCGGGGTGAGTGCGTGAAGCCTCGCAAACCACGCGCCGATTCGCGCCAGCATTCGGGGCTGGCTCAGGTCGTCCCGGGATGGCACGCGCCCAGGCACGTAACGCGTGACCAGCAGCCCGTCGGCCGGCCGCGCAAGCACGATTTGCGGCGCGAGCCCGGCTCCTGCCGCGATTTCCAGCATCGCCAGTTCCGCGCCGCCATCTGCACCGAGCGATCCCGCAGCGGCGCCCGACTGGCGCAGCACCAGGTCCAACCGCCCATCGCGCAGTCGCCATGAGAGATTCGACAGGCCGCCGGGCAGCAGCGTGATCTCGGGATTTCGCAGGCCGAGTTCCTCCGCGATGGTTTCCGGACTCATGCGGCTACGGCGAGGTCGCGGCGCCAGGCGCGCCAGCCTGCGATCGCAAGCAGGGCATAGGCCAGGTAAAGCCCAGCGGTGAACGCAAGGCCCTGGCTGGCGAACAAGGTCGCGAGTCCCGAATCGATGATCAGCCACCAATACCAGGTATCCAGGTACCGGCGTGCCAGCAGCCAGGTCGCGACAATACTCGCCCAGGTACCCAGCGAATCGGCGAATGGCGCCGGTGTGTCCGTGTAGTTCGCGAGCAGTGGAGCGCTGGCGGCTGTCGCCATGAGGACCGCCAGCACTGCAAGCAAGTGCCTCGTCAGTGGCCAGGCCTGCGGTCGCGTGGCACGGTCGGCGCCGGGTCGCCAGGCCATCCAGCCGTACACGGACATGCCGACATAGACGACCTGCAGTGCAGCCTGGAGGAAGAGACCCGCCTTCACGAATACCACGATGTAGATCGCGGTGCTAACGCCACCTGCAATCCAGCAGGCCCTGTGCTGGCGGATTGCCAGCACGATGTAGGCGAGGCCCAGCGCCACCGCAATCAGTTCGTCCGGACTCGCCGATCGCGCGTCCGCGACAAATGCAGCGAACCAGGCGGCTGCTGACTCAGTCACCGCCGCCCAGGACCTTCATGACGAGCACGGAGCGCCGGGGACGCGCAAATGTTGCGCCGATTTCCGTGCGCAGGGCGGTGAAGACATCATCCAGCTCGCCGCTGACCTGCGTGCTCATCGAATTCGTGACGACGGCGAGGCCCGGATGTGCCTTGAGTCGCTCGATGAAATCGAGGATCGGCGGGATGAACTCGTCTGCGAGCGGATAGAGACTCATTTCGACGGCTACGCGCATGGAATCACCTCAGTGCTGGTAGCGAACGGTCAGGCCCAGCTGGCGCGGATCGCCCCAGCGAAGATAAAGCCTGTCGGGGAAGTCCGGCGGCTCGTTGGCGAAGAAAAATCCGCGCACTGGATACCTTTCGTCGAACAGGTTGCTGGCCCAGACGTGGATCGACCAGCTCGCAGCCTCGAAACCCAGACGCAGATTTGCCAGGAACCGTGGACTGGAGTGCCGGTCGTGGCTGGTGTCGTAATAGAAGCCGTCCTCGCCGGAAAGGTCGAGCCGCGCCATCCACCCCGCGGAATTTCGCCAGGTCGCGGCCACCGCGGCCTTCCATTCCGGCGCATGGGCCCACGCGCGGCCGTCCAGGTCGCGGGCTCCGAATCGGTAGTCGAGGTAGCGCGACCGCATCAGCGAAAGCGCCAAACTCAATTCCAGTTGCCCGGTCGCCTGGCCGCGCGCCGAGGCTTCGAGCCCCCAGGCCTCGCCGCTCGCCGAATTGTCGGTCAGGTAGAGGAATGTCAGCGGGTCCTCGGGATCGAGTTGCAACGAAGTTGCTACCTGTTGATGTTCGCGGCGCGTGTAAAAGAGATTCAGGTCACCGGATTGACGCTTCGTCCTGGCAAGTTCCTTCCACCCGAATTCGACATTCCACAGGTATTCCGGGTCGAATGACCGGCGCTCCGGCGGGACGGAGTTTCCGATGTTGAATCCGCCGGCCCTGAATCCGCGCGACAGCGATGCCCAGAGGCTTTGAGTCTCCCCCAACTGATGCGTCAGCGACAACTGGCCGCCCCACATCCGGTCGCGCGGATCAAACTGGCTTCCATCGCTGTCGTCATACTGGGCGTCGCGTTCTTCCAGCCGCAGGCCGGCGGTGACCATCGTAACCGGAGTCCACGACCAATCGATTTCGCCGTAGACCGCGGCGCTGGTCGCGCTGTAGTCGCTGTCTAGCAATCGGACGAAAGCGTTCTCCAGGTAAAGGCCATCGTCCGCAATGCGGTTGGTTTCCTCGAGATGCGAAATCCACGCGCCCGCGAGCCAGGACCAGCCGCGGTTGGCCGCCGAAATGATCCGAAGGTCCTGGCTCAGCGCCCGGCGGTCACGCAGCGTGCTTGAATAAAAATCATAGGGGCCAGCCGCGCCCCAGCCGGTTTCGTTGCCCCAGTCCGCATCGAAACTCGCCTCGATGCCGGAATCGGCCCAGGCAGTGACCGAACGCAATAGCAGTCCGTTCCAACCTGAGTAATTGAGATCGAGTGACACGCCCAGCGATTCCTGCGAGTCGCGACCCGGCCGGTCGGACAGGGTCATAAGACCATTGTCGATCGCGAAGGCGTCATAGCCATTGTCAAAGTCCGCGAACATCAGCCCCAGGTCCGCGCGCCAGCCACCCTCTGTTTCAAATCGGAACTTGAGTCGCGCAGTCAGCTCGTCGCGGCCATTGGTGTCGTCGCGCCCGAGAAAGCTGTTGCGCCGGAATCCATCGCCGACGGCGCGATGAAGAACCGCGCGCCAGCTTGCGCTGCCTTCGCCGCGCGAATCCAGCGCTCCCCCGACGGCGATGCCAGCCATCCACAAGCCATCTGAGCCAACAGCGGCCTCGGCATGCATGTCGGGCGTGGCGACCGGGTCGCGCGTCTTGATCTTGATCAGTCCGCCGAGGGCGTTTGCGCCATAGCGGGTGCCCTGCGGACCGCGCAGCACCTCGACCTGTTCGACGTCGAACAGCGACGCGATCATGCCAATGCCGCTGAAGTCGATCTCGTCCACTAGGAATCCGACCGAGGGATTAGGTGCGCCCTGGTACTGTTCGAGTTCACCGATGCCGCGCAGCTGGAAGTATCGCGGCCGTGAACTGGCGCCGGCCCAGGAAAGCGAAGGTATCTGCGGCAACAATTCCTCGAGATGCTGGACAGCGCCATTGCTGACATCGTCTCCGGAAATCACCGAAACACTCGCCGCAAGGTTCCTCGCTGTCGTCGAGCGCAGGCTCGCGGTTACGACGACCTCGGCCAGCGGCGCCGGTTCCAGCGCAAATGCCTGCGACAGCCAGCCGGTCGTGGCGGCCAGGAAAATAAATGGGCCTGATTGTCGAAGCATGCCTGCTCCCTACGCCGGTTCTAACCGGATCAGGTTCAACGGGTTCGTCGGTGCGCCTGACGGGCAACCGGCGTCTCAGGTCTCCAAGACCACCCCAGGGCGATTTCAGATACTAGCGTATGATTCTTTGCATGTCCTCACGGTACTTGCATGCCGCCATGCATCTTTTCATCGGCGCGGCGATTGCCGCAGTCGCCTGGTCGATCCCGCCCTGCGCGCAGGCGGAACAAGCGCAGATCAATCCTGCCACCAGGTGCGTCACCATCGGGACGCCGAAGCCCAATCGCGGCTATAGCTATCGGCAAACGCAGTCCGGCGGAGTCGCTACCGAGTTCACCGATTGGTGGGAGGAATTCACCAGGACCGGCAGCCGGCTGCTGACGACGAAGGGAAGAACGAGGGGGTCCGGAATCCTGACCGTCAACCGGCATCGCATTGTGAATGACGTGCTGATACTCGACAGCAGCAGCCAGAGCGGCGCCGGCGCCGGGGGCAACTCTTCATATCGCGGCGGCGTCGTTTCGGTACCGGCGTTTCGCGCCTGCGAAGGCCGCAGCTGGCCTGTTCCTGCCGTAATGGTCACGAATCAATCGGCCCAGGGCACGTTTTCCGCGAATAGCGATGCAGGCACGCTCAAGATCGTCTCAATCCACGAGGCGATCACCGTGCCCGCCGGCCGATTCGACACTGTCCACTACGTCCGGAACCTCAATTCACGTGCCGGACCGCAGTTGAATGAATACTGGACCTCGGTCGAACACGGGGTTGTCGTGAAGCGCATGCACACGATCAACGGTATCGTCATCACCGCGACCCTGCAGGCCATCAGGTAGCCAAGGTCCCGCCCGGTCAGGGCGGATTGAATTTCGCCGGGCGCCTGTCGCGCATTGCTGCTAGCCCCTCGCGCACGTCGGCGAGCCGGAATCCCAGGAATTCGAGCGCGAGCGAGGCATCGAAACTCGGCCCGGCCAGGCGTAGCCAGTTGTTGAGTGCGTGCTTGGTCCAGCGCATCGCAGTCGCACTGCCCGCCGCCAGCTTTCTCGCGATTTCGAGCGCCTTTTCGCGGACTTCGCTGTCCTCGACGCAGAGCGCCACGAGACCGATGCGCTCCGCCTCGGCGCCGGTCAGTGGCTGGTTGGTCAGCAGGTAGTAGCGCGCCTTCGCGAGGCCGCACAGGAGCGGCCAGATAATTACCGAATGATCGCCGGCCGCTACGCCGAGCCGCGTATGACCGTCGAGGATCATTGCATCTCGCCCGGCGACGGAGATGTCTGCGAGCAGCGCCACGGCGAGCCCGGCCCCCACCGCCGTCCCGCGGATCGCCGAGACGACCGGTTTCGAGCAGTTGACCAGGTTGTATACGAGATCGCTGGCTTCCTTCCAGACGCGCAGCAGCGTCGCCTCGTCCTCGATCATCTTTTCGATCATCGTGAAATCGCCGCCCGAAGAAAAATGCTCGCCGGCGCCGCGCACCAGAACCACGCGTACCGCATCATCGATGTCGATGCTGCGCCAGACCAGGGCCAGGTCGCGGTGCATGGATTCGGTCGCGGCGTTCTGCCGGCCTTCGTTCGTGATAACGATTTCGAGGATGCCCGGCTCGGGTGCTTCGAATCCAAGGCTCGGGAAATCGCTGCGGTATCGCGCGGAGTCGATCGTCACAGCCTACTCCTTCACTGCATCCGGCACGGCATGGATACTGACCATCGTCAGCACATGATACGAGGCGACCGTCTCGCCAAGCTGGTTCGTGATCTCGGTGTCCCAGGTCACCTCGCCCCAGCCTTTGTCCGCG
>JAOUGR010000488.1 GCA_029857655.1 Gammaproteobacteria bacterium
CGCTCGGCGTGTCCTCGCTGCATGTCCTTTTTCCCGACCGGCAGGACAAGGCCGAATTCGAGGGCGCTGGTCTGATGCCCCGCCTCGATTGCCAGTTTCACTGGCATAACGGGGGTTACGGGAGTTTCGACGACTTTCTCGCGGGCCTCACCGCCGAAAAGCGCAAGAAGTTGCGGCGTGAGCGGCGCCGCGTGGCGGAAGCGGGGATCACGCACAGGACCCTTCACGGCGATGAACTCGATGACGGGTTGATCGAAACCGTCTACGTCCTGCACGCGCTGACATTTGCGCGTTTCGGCAACCCGCCGTATCTCAATCTGGATTTCTTCCATCGCCTGGCGCGCAGCATGCCGCGTGCTCTTGTCGTCGAGATTGCGCTTCAACGCGATGAAGTCATCGCATGCTCCGTGTCATTGCGAAGCGACGACACGCTTTACGGCCGGTACTGGGGTGCCAGCGGCGATTATCACAGCCTGCATTTCGAGACCTGCTTCTATCGTGGCATCGAGTACTGCATCCGTGAGCGTCTTGCGCGTTTCGAGCCCGGCACCCAGGGCGAGCACAAACTGCTGCGCGGCTTTGTCCCTGCTCCGGTCTGGTCGTTGCACGACATTGCCGATCCGCGCTTTGCTGCAGCAATCGGCGACTGGCTGAAACGGGAACATTCGCGCCGCCGGGCTTACCTGCGTGCCGCGGCGAGTCACCTGCCCTTCCGGCGCGCCGACATCCCGGCTAGGCTCCCGGCTGATGTCCGGGATTGCCTGGCTGAAGAAGACTGACCCGCCCGAGGCTCTGCCTCCGACATCCCGCGCCCTGCGCGAGCCGAACGGCCTGCTCGCTGTCGGCGGTGCGCTGACACCCGAATGGCTGACCCATGCCTATCGGCACGGTGTCTTTCCCTGGTACTCGGCCGAGCAGCCGATACTCTGGTGGGCACCCGATCCGCGCGCGGTACTGTGGCCTTCAGAATTCAGGACGTCGCGCAGCCTGGGGCGCTCAATCCGCAATCGGGGTTATTCAACGCGCGTCGATGCCGCATTTGAGGCCGTCGTCGAAGCCTGCGCGGGGCCGCGGCGCGGCGGCGCGGGTACCTGGATCACCGGCGACATGCGCGACGCCTATGTCGCGCTTCACCGGCGCGGTCTGGCCCATTCCATCGAGACCTGGCACGGGGACCAGCTGGTGGGCGGGCTCTACGGAGTCGCCATCGGTCGCGTGTTCTTCGGTGAATCGATGTTCACGCGCGAGCGGGATGCATCCAAGGTGGCGCTTGCGCGACTGGCGCGTGAATGCCTGCGGCTCGACGTGGCGCTGATCGACTGCCAGCTGCCGAGCGCGCATCTTTCGAGTCTCGGCAGCCGGAACCTGGCACGCCGCGAGTTCGAGAAAACGCTCGCCGGGCTGGTCCAGGCTGAACCTTGCCTGTGGCGGCAATCGGACACGGAATTGCATGGCGGGGCCCGCTAGGTCACAATCCGCGCGGTTTCCGCAACAGCACCGGGATGGAATGGCAAAGGAAGAAGCAATTCAGATGGAGGGAGAGGTCGTCGAGACCCTGCCCAACACAACATTCCGCGTCAAGCTGCAGAATGACCACATCGTGACTGCCCATATCTCGGGCAAGATGCGCAAGCACTACATACGCATACTGACGGGCGACAATGTCACGGTCGAACTGACGCCCTACGATCTGACGAAGGGTCGCATAATCTATCGCGCGCGCTGACTGCCGGGCGCGCTGGCGCCTCAGTCCTGGCCCAGCAGTTCCGGCTCGTGCGCCGGCCGGTACTCCATCGCCAGTCCTTCGCCATCCTTGCCCAGCGACACCCTGACGCTGCCGCCGGCCGCGAGACGCCCGAACAGCAGTTCTTCCGCAAGCGGTCGCTTGACATGTTCCTGCAGCACGCGCGCCATCGGGCGCGCGCCCATCTTGGGGTCGTAGCCCTTGGTGGCGATCCAGCGGCGCGCGTCATCATCGACCGACAGGGTGACATTTTTCTGTTCGAGCTGGGCCTCGACCTCGAGCAGCAACTTGTCCACGACGCGCTCGATTGTCAGCGCATCGAGCGAATTGAACTGGATGACCGCG
>JAOUGR010000489.1 GCA_029857655.1 Gammaproteobacteria bacterium
CAAGGAGAAGGGCCTGCCGGTAGCGATTGCGATGCCGGCGGAACTCGACCGCCTGAGTGGCGGCGCGGTTCATCAGGGCGCGGTCGCGGAGGTGCGGCCGAGTGCCGCCCTGAATGAAAACGGCCTGCTCGACCTGCTGGTTGCATCGCCGTCACCGGCGCTGGTCCTCGTGCTGGACGGCGTGACCGATCCGCACAACCTGGGCGCCTGCCTGCGCACAGCCGATGCCGCGGGTGTCGTCGCTGTTGTTGCCCCGCGCGACCGGGCGGCAGGGCTGACGCCTGCCGTGCGTAAGGTGGCGGCGGGCGCAGCCGAAACCGTCCCATTCGCGCAAGTGACCAATCTTGCGCGCACGCTGCGGGATCTGAAGTCCGCGGGTCTGTGGATCGTCGGAACCGCCGCCGACGCGGAGCGCGAACTGCATGCCGCCGACCTGACCGGCCCGCTCGCCATCGTGATGGGATCCGAGGGCCAGGGCCTGCGCAGGCTGACGCGCGATTGCTGCGATTTCTGCATCCACCTGCCCATGCTGGGGGCGGTCGAGAGCCTCAATGTCTCGGTTGCCACGGGCGTCGTGCTATTCGAGGCCCTGAGGCAACGGCGCAAGGCCTAGCCGAGGTTGCAAAACTCCAGCGAGTCCGGTAACTTACGCGGCCCTCGCCCCTGACCCAGGGGCGTTTCTCCTTGCCTCACCGCGATCGCGTCAACGGGAGGCTAATACCACAGGGAGCACCAAGATGCGGCATTACGAGATCGTATTCCTGGTCCATCCGGACCAGAGTGAGCAGGTTCCCGCCATGATCGAGCGTTACCGCGGCATCATCGCCGTCGGTGGCGGCGCCGTGCATCGCCTCGAAGACTGGGGCCGGCGCCAGCTGGAATTCCCGATTGCGAAGATGCACAAGGCGCACTACGTGCTGATGAACATCGAGTGCGATGCCAAGGCGCTCGAAGAGCTGACCGGGGCGTTCCGGTTCAGCGATGCCGTGCTGCGCCACCTGGTCATCAAGATGGACCAGGCGGTCACCGAACCCTCGCCGATGGCCAAGGAGCCGGAGGAGAAGGAACGCGGCGATCGCGACCGCGATCGCGACCAGATGGGCGACGCCATGGGGCTCGACTGAGATCACTGAGCGGAGAACCACCCGATGTCACGCTTTTTCAGACGCAAGAAATACTGCAAGTTCACGGCCGAAGAGACCGTCGAGATCGACTACAAGGATCTGGCGACACTGAAGGCCTACGTCACCGAAACCGGCAAGATCGTTCCGAGCCGCATCACCGGCACGCGTTCGTTCTACCAGCGCCAGCTGGCCATCGCGATCAAGCGCGCGCGCTACCTGGCCCTGCTGCCGTACACGGATCAGCACTGAGGCCGGCGGGCACGGGCCCACGGCCGATGGCTTTTCGATGACTGCGCTGATTCACTGGATGACCGGCCATCCTGCCCGGGTTTTCCTGGCGGCGGGCTGTGCCTCGTTTGTCGCATTGATCGCCCTGCCGATGGCTGCCTGGCTGCCGGCCGGCATCGTCGTCCTCGCCTTGCTCGCGGGCGGCCCGCTGCCCGCTGCGGCCGCGGCGTTCGGCGCCGCAGCCGGCTTGTTGCTGGTATTCCTGCCGGCATTTGGTACCGGCCCCGCCCTCGTCATAGCAATAGCAGTTCTGCTGCCTTCATATCTCGCTGCGTCGGTGCTCGCTGCGACCCGGAGCCTCAGCTTCGTGTTCCAGGCGGCAACGATCGGTGCGGGCCTGCTGGTGCTCGCCATCCATGGATTGCTGGGCGATCCGCAAGGTGTGCTGATGCCATTGATCGCGGAACTCGAGCCCATGCTGCAGCAGGCTGCGGAAACGCTGTCGCAATTCGGCATCGATCGCTCGCCGCAGGAGATCGGCGCGGCCACTGCCCAATTTGCATGGGCGACGCTTGCGTGGATGGTACTGCTGCACGCGATGCTGGCCCAGTTTGCCGGCCTCTGGGCATTCGGGCAGCTGCGTGAGCCCGGCCTGTTCGCGCGCGAATTTCGTCAGCTGAAACTCGGCCGGGTGGTCGCATGGATCGCAGTCGCCGCATTCGCCGTCAGCGTCGG
>JAOUGR010000124.1 GCA_029857655.1 Gammaproteobacteria bacterium
GGTCGAGGAAATAGCGCGCCGCCTCAAGCTCGGGCCAAAGGCGGCGGAATCATTGCTGACACGCGCGCGCGGCGCATTCCGCGCCGCCATCTCGGATCTCGCCGGCGCGGCGGATGAATTGACGGGGTCGCTGGGCGGGAGCCCGGGGTAGGAACATGGAACACGAATCACAGGAACCCAGGAACGGCCGCGATCTTGTCGCGGCGCTCATTCGCGCGGCGGGCCGTCGCACCGAGCCGCCCACGGATGCCTACCTGCAGGTGCTGACGGCAGCGACTGCGGCGTTTCGCGAAAAGACCGCGAAGCGGCGCACGCGAAATGTGTTGCTCTGGGCAGCCGCGGCGAGTGTCGCCGCGATCGCGATCACGCTGTCGATGCAGTGGAACATTCCCTCCACGAAGTCCCAGATCGCCACCGTCGCGCGTGTCGTCGGATCCGCGGAGTTGGCGACCGATGGCGACTGGCAACCGATGACCAGGTCGAGTGGTGGGCTGGAAAGAGGCGCCCGGCTTCGCACCCTGGCCGGCGGCGGTGTTGCGCTTGCACTCGATGGCGGTGCGTCACTGCGCCTCGCCGCCGCGACCGAAGTGCAGCTGGACGGACCGCGTCGGATCCTGCTGCGGTCCGGCAAGCTCTACCTGGATAATTTCGGGAGCGTCGGTACCGGCTACCAGATCGAGACTCCCGCGGGCACTGCGCGAGATGTCGGCACGCAATTTGAACTGCGCGTCAACGACGGCGTGCTTCGGTTGCGGGTGCGCGAAGGCAGCGTCGAAATCGACCGGGCCGGACGGCACATCGGCAGCTCTGCCGGCGAGCAGCTCGATATCGACGTGCTGGGCGGTGTCACGCGCTCATCGATAGCGGCGACCGACGCGGAATGGCAGTGGGTCGAAACGATCGC
Source organism: Gammaproteobacteria bacterium (assembly GCA_029857655.1). Taxonomy (GTDB): domain Bacteria; phylum Pseudomonadota; class Gammaproteobacteria; order Steroidobacterales; family Steroidobacteraceae; genus SCUD01. The sequence goes on from JAOUGR010000124.1 coordinate 905, forward strand.
CCCGGCGCCGGACATCGAAGGCAAGCCCGCCAGCGTGCTGCTGACCTGGGTTGCCCGCGAGACTGGCCGGCAGCTGCACTATGAATCCACGACTGCGGAGAATCGCGCGGCCACCGTGATATTGCACGGCAATATCCGCCATCTCGCGCCGCTTGCTGCGCTCGACGTGATGCTTGCGACCACCGATCTCGAATATTCGCTGATCGGCGATACAATGGAGGTCCGCACCCGCAACGAGCACTGACCCCGGTAGTGAAGAAACTGACGCTGCTGCTGGCCTGCCTGCCGGGCATCGTTGAGGCCGCGGCATATCAGGGAGGGACCCTAGAGCAGGCGCTCGAGCAATTGCGCGCGGGCGGGATCGCTCTCTTCTACAGTAGCGACCTCGTGAAACCCTGGATGCGCATCGAACGTGAGCCAACGGCCACCGAGCCGCGCGCGTTACTCATCGAAATCCTCGCACCTCACGGCATCACCGTCAGTGACGGCCCCGATGGCGCCCTGATTCTCGTACGCGAAGTCCAGCGTTCGCCGCGCCAGGCGGCGCCCGGGGCGCCGCATCGACCTGCACCTGCACCGCTCGACGCGGTTGTGGTCAGCGCGAGTTCCTACCTGTTCGGGAGCGAGACGCCCCAGCTGCCGGCGGTATTCAGTGCCGGCGACCTCGAAATGCTTCCCGACATCGGCGAAGACCCGTTGCGTGCGGTGTCGCGCCTGCCGGGCGTTGCACGCCAGGATTTCTCCAGCCGCGTTCACCTGCGTGGCGGCACCGATGAGGAAACGCTGGTTCGTTTCGACGACCTGCGGCTGTACGACCCATTCCACTTCAAGGATTTCTACGCTATCTTCAGCGCGATCGATCCAGGTATCGTCAGCGACATCCGTGTCTATACGGGCGGCTTTCCCGTGACCTTCGGCGATCGCAGCAGCGGTGTCGTGGAAGTCTCGCCGCGCCTGCCGGGGCGGCAGCTGCACGGTCAGGCGGAATTTTCCCTTTTCACCACCGGTGTATCGCTCGACGGTTCGTACAATGACGGTGCCGGTGACTGGGCCGTGGCCGCTCGACGCAGCAACCTGGACCTGTTCTTCGATCTGGCGAGCCAGTCTCTCGGCGAGCCGGACTACCACGATCTCTTCGCCCATGTCGGCCACCGCATCAACGACAAGTTTGCGATCTCCGCGAATGTCCTTGCGTTCGTTGACCAGATCAAGGCCACCGACACCGACCAGGAGGAAACCGCGCGCGCCGAGTACAAGGATGCCTACTACTGGCTGCGCCTGGACTTCGGAGCGCTGGATGGTTTCGGTGGCCGGATGCTCGTCGCGCGCACGGAACTGGGCAGCGAGCGCACAGGCACCACCGATCTTCCGGGTATCACGGCCGGTTCATTGAGCGATGAGCGTGACTTCAACATCAACTCGATCCAGGCAGATGCCTGGTGGCGGCCGGGCACGCGCTCGGTGCTGCAGGCAGGTGCCGAATGGCGCCAGTTGAGCGGGCAATACCGCTACACGGACGATGCCGCATTCGAGCTGCTGTTCCTGACGCCGGGTGCGCCAACGATGGCGACGCGCGCAAGCTCAGCCCTGTTGCGTCCTTCCGGTCACCAGGCAGGCGCGTACGTGAACTGGCGCTTCGAGCCCACGAATACACTGACAACTGATCTGGGATTGCGCTGGGACCGCGAAACGCTCGCCGCCGGGGACGGCTCGCAGATCAGTCCACGCGCAGTCCTGATGTGGCGCCCGCGAATGGACACGCGCCTGCGCCTTTCCTGGGGCCGCTATTTCCAGGCCCAGGGCATCAACGAACTGCGCGTATCGGACGGCGCGCGGCTTTTTTCGCCGGCGCAGCAGGCGACGCACAAGGTCGCCAGCATCGAGCACGATTTCACGCCCGCGCTGACCTTGCGTCTCGAGGCCTATCGCAAGGACTACAGCAAGGTCCTGCCTCGTTACGAGCTCCTGATGAACACGCTGGTCGTGCTGCCGGAGCTGAGACCCGATCGCATCCGGATCGCCCCGGATTCCGCGGAGGCGGAGGGCGCCGAGATCTCATTGAATTACGATGCCGGCGCCTTCAATGGCTGGCTGAGTTTCAGTTCGTCGAAAGTGTATGACCGCGTGGATGGCCAGAGACTGCGCAGGCGCTGGGACCAGCGCAGCTACGCGAGCGGCGGCCTCAGCTGGCGCGGTGCCAGCTGGGAAGCATCCGTCGCCGGCACCTGGCATACAGGCTGGCGGACGACTGCGCTCGAACTCCAGACGCTGGACCCGTTCCCGCTGATCGCCGTGGGCCAGCGCAATGCCTTGCGCCTGTCCGACTTTGCAAGCATCGACATGCGCATTGCGCGACGCTTCGACCTGGGAACAGCCGGTGAATTGACGGCCTTTGTCGAGCTCAACAACCTGTTGAAGCAAGGCAATCAATGCTGCGTCGATTACCAGATCGAGACAGAGTTCGACCCGGCCATATTCGATGTCGAGGTCCAGGATTCCCTGCCGCTGATTCCCTCGGCCGGCTTCACCTGGAAGTTCTGAAAAAAGAAGGCCCCCGGATGGGGGCCTTGGTATCCATCGAATGGATTCAGATCGCCGTGCAGCAGCTCAGCTCTCGGGCATCGCGGCCGGAGCAGGCGCCTGGTCCGAATTCCAGATGTCGCGGACGATGTACCACTTGCCTTCCTTCTTCTGCAGGGCTTCCATGTAATTGCCGCCATCGACCTTTGCACCAGAGGCGTCGCTGACCGAATAAGGCCCAGAATGCCAAGCGAGGTCGCCCGACATGCCGACGCTGTCCCCGTGCTCGATGGTCATCATCACTCCCGCAGCCTTGGCGGCAGCGCTGTCAGTGACGATGTACTCGCGAATCGCGTCACGGCCGATCACCGCCTGCATGCCTGGCGGCATGACGACAGCATCATCCGAATACAAATTCGCCACGCCGTCAGCGTCGCCGGCGTTGTAGGCAGTCGCCCAGGCCCTGGATCCATCGCGGATTTCGCTCTCGTCCGCTGCCGTGTTCTTGGCTGCCTGCTGGCAGGCCGCGAGTGCAAGCAATCCGACTGCCGCGATTGCGGCTGTCCGCAGAATTTTCACGATGAACTCCTTTTAAGAATTGGTTAATTGACCGTTGACGTTCAGGCGGCGGGTTCGCTCGCAGGCGCCGCAGCCGCAGGCGCGTTGTCCGAGTTCCAGGTGTCGCGAATGTAAAGCCACTTGCCGTCCTTCTTCAGGAAGACGCCGATGTACTTGCCGGCATCGACCGTCGCACCGGATGCGTCGGTGACAGTGTATGTCCCGGCCTCGTAGGCAAGGTCTCCCGATACGTCGACGGCGCCCGCTTCGGGAATGTTCATTGTCAAACCTGCTGCTTTTGCAGCAGTGATGTCGCTGGCGAGGAACTCGCGAATCGCAGCGTTGCCCGTGGCGGCCGGCGCGCCCGGCGGCTGGAGTGTTGCGTCTTCCCAGTACATGGCGGCCAATGCGTCCGCGTCGCCAGCATTGTAGGAGGCGGCCCAGGCCGGAGCCGACAAGCGGATCGCGGCTTCATCCGCCGTCGTGTCTTGCGCAGCAGGTTTGCATCCCGCGAGCGCGATCAGAGCCACTGCAATAACTGCAGCTGATTTCAGAATGTTCACGATGTCCCCTTTGTAGTAACCGATCGTTCGGCCGCGATTCTCAGCGGTCTTCGACTATATTACGCCACTCGAGGAGACCATGCGCGACCTGACCCAGGGCCCCATATCGGGCAACTTGCTGCATATGGCCGTGCCGATCGCCGTCGGCATGCTGGCGCAGACGCTCTATTTCCTGGTCGACCTCTATTTCGTCGCCCAGTTGGGCGACGCTGCAATCGCGGGCGTCAGCGCCGCGGGCATCGCGATGTTTCTCGTCATGGCGCTGACCCAGACGCTGGGCGTCGGCACGGCGGCGCTCGTGTCGCAGGCAGTCGGGCGCAAGGACCCGGGTGATGCGAACCTGGTCTTCAATCAGTCGATGGTACTTGGCACGATCTGCGTCGTTGCGACGCTGGCCGGCGGCTATGCGGTGACCTCGGCCTACATGCAGTCGATTGCTGCGGACGCGGCGACGGCCGATGCAGGCATCGTCTATCTCTACTGGTTCCTGCCGGGGCTCGCCCTGCAATTCGTGTCGGTCGTAATGATGTCCGCGCTGCGCGGCACTGGCGTCGTGAAGCCAACCATGATCGTGCAGATGGTCACGGTGCTCCTGAATGTGGCGCTTGCGCCAGTGCTGATCGCCGGCATCGGCACGGGGCGGCCGCTCGGAGTCGCAGGAGCAGGGCTCGCGAGCACGATTTCGATTGCCGTGGGCGTGCTGCTGCTGTCGTTCTATTTCGTGCGTCTCGAGAAATACGTGCACTTCCATGCGGGCTTGTGGCGGCCGCGCTTCGCGGTGTGGGGCCGCATGCTGAACATCGGCCTCCCTGCCGGCGGCGAGTTCGCGCTCATGTTCATCTACATGGCAGTGATCTACTGGGTGATCCGCAACTTCGGCGCGGCGGCGCAGGCCGGCTTCGGCGTCGGCACGCGCCTGATGCAGGCGATCTTCCTGCCGGCGATGGCGATCGCCTTCGCAGCCGGGCCAATGGCCGGCCAGAATTACGGCGCGAAGCAATACGCGCGCGTGCGCGAGACCTTCCGCACGGCGGCGATCACCAGCAGCATGCTGATGTTGGCGTTGACGCTGGTGTGCCAGTGGAATCCGGGCTGGCTGGTTGCGAAATTCACGAGCGACATCGAGGTCATTGCGGTCGGCTCGCATTTCCTGCGCATCATCTCGTGGAATTTCGTGGCTTCGGGACTCATCTTCACCTGCTCAGGCGTGTTCCAGGGGCTCGGCAACACCTGGCCCGCGCTCGCCAGCACGTCGTCGCGCATCCTCACATTCGTTCTGCCGGCGATCTGGCTTTCGACGCTGCCGGGCTTGCAGCTCAATCACGTCTGGTTCCTGTCGGTCGCGAGTGTTGCGACGCAGGCGATCATCAGTCTGGTCTTGCTGCATCGCGTGATGCGCAAGCGTCTCACCTAGAGACCGAAAAAAAGGTCCTGACGCAGGGCCGGAATGCAGGAAAGTTTCTTGCTCCCAGGAGCTTCTGGCGACGCCCAAACCGGGCCGCAAAATGTGACCTGCTGCTCGCTTTCCATGTGACATTAATTCCGGATCTAGAGAACCTTATGTAAATGTGATCCAGCGCAGGCCGCCCGTCGGCCACACCCGCAAAACTCGCAAATCGGATCCGGTCCCGATTTCGGGACCCAGCATCTGGGGTGCGTGTGTTTTTTACGTCGTCGCGCAAAGCGGGGCCTTGGCCGCGCACAAGCATTAGAGAGTCCGGAGCCGATTCCGGCCCTGTCCGCGGTCGTCGCGAATGCGGTAAGCATCGGCCTGCCAACGGCTGGCGCTTCGGCTTGTTCGTGGTGGCGATCCTCGGCACAGTTGCGGCGCACGCGGATTCCTACCTCGACTCGTTTACGGCAATTTCATACACC
>JAOUGR010000490.1 GCA_029857655.1 Gammaproteobacteria bacterium
GCGCCCGAGGAGGGCGAGCGTCCGTTCGAGAAGCTCGGCGCGCGCGGTGTCAGTGCTGGCGCGCGGATCGAATGGAGCGTACTGGACGATTGCCGATAACACGTGCCTGCCCTGCGGCGCCATGGTCCGGTCATGGATACTGGGGATCGTGATCTCGAGCGCCGGATCCGGCGAGCACTGGCCGTGCTTCGCGCGATCGAATGCGCGCTCGATGTAGGCGGCATCGGGTGCGATCACCAGCCGGTCGCCGGCACGCTGCGCCGCCAGCCGCGAAAAAATAGGAAGCCCATCGAGTGCGACGTGCAGCTTCGCGGCCATGCCCTTGGAGCGGAAATGCCGGATCCGGTGCACGAATCCGGTCTCCAGATTGCGGGCGCCCAGCAGCTGAAGCAGTGTCCTTGCAGGATCGGCATTCGAAATCACCGTGCCCGCCGTAAACATTTCGCCGCTTTCAAGTTCGACACCCGACACCCGATCGCCTTCCAGCGTTATGCGCGCAACCGGGCTGCCGGTCCGAATCGTCGCGCCGCCCGCCCGTGCCGCAGCGGCTATCGCGTTGCTGACGGCGCCCATGCCGCCTTCCGGCAGGGACAGGCCACCCGTCACACCGGTCGCCTGGCCACTCAATCGATGCAGCATCGTCAGCACGGAATTGTTCGAGCGTGGCCCGAGATTCGTGCCGAGCACGGCGTCGAGGGCCAACGCCCCTTTCAGCAGTGGTGTCTCGAAGGATTCTTCAAGCACGTCGTAGATGTTGATGCCGGCGATGCGCAGGAATTCGCGCATCGAAGTGCGGCCCAGACGGCGGATGTCGAGCCCCAGCATCGCCGCATCGATCAGGTCCCGCCGGCCGCCGCCCCCGATCCGCGGCGGGCGCCGGTTGTGCTGCTTGCCGAGCACCCGTGCGAAACGCAGCATGCGGGCGTGGTATTCGCCGAGTGCCGCCCGATCCTTGTCCGGCAGCAAGCCCGCCTCGAGCCTGCCGCCATTGAGCACAAGATGGTCGCCGTCGGTGGCGAGGGCGACCGTCCGAAGATTCGCGTGCGCGGTCTTCAGGCCGTGCGCGTCGAGCTTCAGTTCGCGGCTGATGCCGGCATCCAGTTGATAACAAATATGTGCGCAGGCGGAGACCCGGAATCCGGGCGCGAATTCCCGCGTGATCGCCGCGCCGCCAACCCGGTCAGCGGCCTCGAGCACCAGCACCTCGCGCCCGGCCTTTGCCAGGTACGCGGCGCAAACAAGGCCATTGTGCCCGGCACCGACGATGATGATGCGATTGCGGTCAGTCATCCTGCCAGCCTTCGGGAACGAGCTTCGGCCGCCGCAGATCATGCAGAATCTCGCGCGCGGCATTGGCGCCCGGTGCCGCCATGACGCCGCCGCCGGGATGGGTGCCCGAGCCGCACATGTAGAGACCTCTTACAGGGCCGCGATACTGTGCGTAGCCGGGAAACGGCCGGTTGAACAGCAGCTGGTCCATCGTCAATTCGCCCTGGAAGATGTTGCCCTCGGTCAGGCCGATATCATCCTCGAGTTCGCGGGGTGTGCGGACCTCGACGTGACGGACCAGTTGCTTGAAGTTCGGGCTGTAGCGCGCGATCTGGTCGAGAACCGTTTGCTTGAATCCATCGCGGTCCTGGTCGGTCCAGTCGCGGCCGTGGATCTTCGGCGGCACGTACTGGACGAACACCGACATGAAGTGCTTGCCCGCTGGCGCCATGGTCGGGTCGGTCATCGACGGGATCAGCAGGTCCAGGTATGGCTCCTTCGACCAGGTGCCGCTTTTCCAGTCGTCGTATGCGCGTTCCATCTTCTCGAGCGAATCGAGAAAGTGCATGTCGCCATAACGCAGCGGATTGTCGCGGCCGAGCGCCGGGAACTCGGGCAGTCCGTCCAGCGCGATATTCAGCTTGCCGGACGAGCCACGGATCTTGAAATTGCGGGCCCGATCCAGGAACTCCGGATCGAGGTCCTTTTCGTCGAACAGCCTCGTGAATGTGCGCTTCGGGTCGAGGTTCGAAACGACGATCTTCGCGGGATACTCATTGCCATTGGCCGTCGTGACGCCGGCGACCCTTCCG
>JAOUGR010000491.1 GCA_029857655.1 Gammaproteobacteria bacterium
ATCTCGACCTCACTCTCACCGACGGTGAGCGGGTAGACATAGGCCTCGCCGCTCGCCGCGAAGGGTAGCGTCGCGGGGGCGAAGTCCGGCACGCCCATTGCGACCGATACCTGGTCGCCACTCATCTTGGCGTGGATCATGCCACCGGGGCTGTCCAGGACCAATTCTGGCGACTTGGCGCCGGTTTTTTTCTCATGGAGATAGCGGGCGATGCAACGCGCGCCGTTGCCGCATTGCTCCACCTCGCGGCCGTCGGCATTGAAGATGCGGTAATAAGCGACGGTGCCCTCGCGCCGGGGCGGCTCGAGCATCAGCGCCTGGTCGAAGCCGATGCCCGTGTAACGATCGGCAAGCCGGCGGATGGTTTCGGCATCGGGCGGGCCGCCCGCTGGAGCATCGAAGATGATGAAATCGTTGCCGAGTCCATGCATCTTCGTGAAGCGCATGGCCGGATTCTAGCGCGATTTGGCGTTTAGAATGCGCTCATGCAGATCCATGCGAAACAGGCGGACATCACGACGCTGGTGGTCGATGCGATCGTCAATGCGGCCAATACGTCCCTGCTGGGCGGCGGTGGCGTGGACGGCGCGATCCATCGCGCGGCCGGCCCGGGATTGCTCGCCGAGTGCCGCAAGCTTGGCGGCTGTGCGACCGGTGACGCGAAAATCACCGCTGGATACCTCCTGCCCGCGCGACACGTCATCCATGCCGTGGGTCCGGTCTGGGCGGGCGGGGAGAGCGGCGAGCCACAGCGCCTGCGCTCCTGCTACAAGCGCTCGCTGGAACTGGCGGAGCAGCACGGCCTGGCGTCGATCGCGTTCCCGTCCATCAGTACGGGCGTTTACGGTTATCCCGTTGAGCCTGCGGCGCGGATCGCGATCCAGGCGGTGCGGGAGTTCGCTGCGAAGGCCATGACACTGCGCGAGACGATATTCTGCTGCTTCTCGGCGGAGGTTCTCGACGTGTACCAGAGGCGGTTGGCAGCGTGATCGAAGGGGGCCGCCTGCCGACGCTTGCAGCACCGCGCGTGGCCCTGCGCTGGCTGACGGAGGCCGACGTCGAGGCCCTCTATGCGATCTTCTCGGATCCGGCTGTCATGCGTTACTGGTCGACGCCGCCGATGTCGGATATTGCGCAGGCAAGGAGCCTGGTCGCCGACATTCATGACGCCTTCCGTACCCGGCGCCTTTTCCAGTGGGGCGTGGCGCGGCTCGAGGACGACCGAATCGTCGGCACCTGCACATTGTTCGCCATCAATGAGCAGCAGGGCCGTGCCGAAGTCGGTTATGCGCTTGGCCACGAATATTGGGGCCGCGGCTACATGAACGAGGCGCTGACGGCGCTGGTCGACTTCGCCTTCGGGAAGCTCGCAATGCGACGGCTGGAGGCTGATGTCGATCCGCGGAATGCGGGCTCGGTGCGCGCCGTGGAACGGCTCGGCTTCCGGCGCGAAGGGCTGTTGCGCGAGCGCTGGAAGGTCAACGACGAGTTGCAGGATTCGATGGTGCTGGGCCTGCTGAGTCACGAATGGCGGAATTCCTGATTGTTCCATTCCGGCGCGAGCTTGCGCCGGCATTCCAGCGCCTCAACCTCGACTGGATCGAGCGGTTATTCGTGGTCGAGGAGGCTGATCGCAGGGTTCTCGGCGACCCCTGGCACATGTCTACATGGAGTTGCCAATCGGTCGATCTGGGAGTTAATTAGGAAGCACTATGCACAAGAGCATGCTGTCCGGGTTCATCATCGATTGCCGGACCGACGACCTGAAATCTTCGGCGTCATTCTGGTCCGCGGCGCTCGGAATGGACACGAAGGATCTTCCAGGCGAGGAAGGCGACAAGTACGTGCGCCTCGTCGATCCCAATGACCGGGTCGATGTCGAGGTGCAGACGGTCGATCATGAGAGTCGGGTGCACCTCGACATCGAAGCGGATGACGTCGAGGCCGAGGTCCGGCGCCTCGAGAAGCTCGGCGCGAAACGCGTCGCGCAGGTGCGAACCTGGTGGGTCATGCAGGCGCCGACCGGGCAGAAATTCTGCGTCGTGCGTTCGCACAGCGCTACATTTGCAAAGCG
>JAOUGR010000492.1 GCA_029857655.1 Gammaproteobacteria bacterium
TGTTCGCGCCACTCGTTTCTTCGGGCGTCATTTTCCGATGCATGCACAACCCGGACTCCGCCGAAAGCATCCGCAACCTGGTGGATGCCACGCAGGGCGGGCCGAGACGAAAGACCGATCGGCCTGCCGCGGTCGCGCGCACGGCCCTGGTCGGCGCCGTCGCCGGAGGGCTTGCGGCAATCAGGCTGCCGAAATTCACGCTGCCGAAAATCCGCGTGGACCGCGCGCGGCTCCGGCGCTGGTCAGGCCGGAGCCTGCGGCTGGTCGTGCTGCTACTGGCTGTCTGGGTGCTTTGGCAATGGAAGCCATGGCATTACGCCGCGGAACTGTTCGCGGAGCAGGAGCCCGCACCGGCAGCAGTTGTCGACAAAGACGCGCAATTGCGGAAGCTTCTCGACGACGCCGGAATCGCCCTTACGCGAAACCGGCTGGTGGCTCCGCCCGGTCACAATGCGCTTGAACTCTATCGTGCGGCGCTCGTGCTCGACCCGGACAACGACCTGGCGCAGGACGGCATCGACAGCGTCGCGGACAAGCTGCTGCAGGAAGCGGAACGGGCACTGCAAAAGCGCGATCTGCCGGAGCTCGCCAGTGCCATCGATGCGGCCCGCTCCGCGCGGCCGGATCACCCGCGCCTTCAATACTATTCGCTGCAGCTCCAGCGCGAGCGGGAACAGATGTTTGGTCCCGGGAAGTCCCGGCAGTGAGCGCTTCGGTCAACCGTGCCTTTCTGGCAGCGAACCTGCAGACCCATTGCCGGATGCCTCGGCGCGCGCGTAACGCTCGTGCAAGTCGACCGGCCGGATGGCGCGCTTCCGCATGCGGATGTTGAGAAACTCGACCGCGACCGAGAACGCCATCGCGAAGTACACGTAGCCTTTCGGCACGTGGTGATCAAACCCGTCGGCGACCAGCACGACGCCGATGACCAGCAGGAAGGCGAGGGCGAGCATCTTGATTGTCGGATGCGTCGAGACGACGCGTCCGATGGCGCCGGCAAAGGCGATCATGAGCAGCACCGACACAATGATGGACGCGATCATGACCTCAATATGATCGACCATGCCGACGGCGGTGATGATCGAATCGAACGAGAAGACCATATCGATGATGGTGATTTGAAGGATGACGGCAAAAAAAGTCGCGCGGACCGCCGCCGAAGCTGCGCCGGTTTCGCCTTCCAGTAACTGATGGATCTCCCTGGTGCTCTTCCAGAGCAGGAACAGGCCGCCGCCAATGAGGATCAGGTCGCGCCCGGACAGGCCCTGCTGGAACAGCGAGAAAAGCGGTTGCGTCAGGCCGATGATCCAGGTAAGGACGAACAGGAGCCCGATGCGCATGAACATGGCGAGGAACAGACCGATCCTGCGCGCCAGCTCGCGACGTCCCGGCGGCAGTTTGTCGACCAGGATCGAGATGAAGATGACATTGTCGATTCCGAGTACCAGTTCCAGTGCGGTAAGAGTCAGAAACGCAATCCACACCTGCGGATCGGAAAGCAGTTCAGTCATGTAATCGTTCCTGTAACCCGACTGTCTACCACATGCCGCCGAGAGCCACGGTAATCGCTTCGCCGTTGACGCCCCCGGCAGCATCGCTGCACAGGAAGGCGATCACCTGCGCGACCTCGCGCGGCTCCAGCACGCGCTTCCGTGGATAGATGGCGGCGCGCTCGCGCCACACCTGCTCGACGCCGATGCCGCGCCGTTCGGCTTCCGCTTTCGCGGAGCGCTCGGCCATGGCCGTCCGTACCCAGCCAGGCAGCACGGCATTGGAGGTGACGCCGAACGGTCCGGCGTCCTGGGCGACCGCGCGTGCCAGGCCGATGACCCCGTGCTTGGAGGCCGTGTATGCGCTGCCGGAGCGCTCGGCCTTCTCGCCGGCGGTCGAACTGGTAAAGACGAGCCGGCCGAAGCCGCGTGTGCACATGCCGCCTACCGTCAGTCGCGCGAGCTCGAACGGGCCGTCGAGATTGATGCGCATGGTCTCGCGCCAGACCTCGGGATCCTGCTCCCACACCAGCCGCTCGTGGGCTGAGCCGATGCCGTGGTTCACGACCAGCACGTCGATCG
>JAOUGR010000493.1 GCA_029857655.1 Gammaproteobacteria bacterium
ATGTGTCCAGCATTGCGCTGATCAAGCTGTGCCACGAGAAGGGCGCCCTGTACCTGGATACCTGCATCGAGCCGTGGCCCGGCGGCTACACCGATCCGAATATCCCGGCCAGCCGACGCACGAATTACGCCCTGCGCGAGGAAGTGCTCGAGGTGCGGAAGAGCCATCCTAACGGCCCCACGGCGGTGATAACTCACGGCGCGAACCCGGGCCTCGTGTCGCATTTCGTCAAGCAGGCGCTCATCGACGTGGCGACGGACACCGGTCGCGACGTACCCGCGCCCGCGACGCGCGAGGAGTGGGCCAAGCTTGCGATGGACCTCGGCATCAAGGTCATCCACATTGCGGAGCGCGACACGCAAGTGTCCAGCCAGCCCAAGATGCCGGGTGAATTCGTCAACACATGGTCGGTGGACGGATTCGTCAGCGAAGGCAGCCAGCCCGCAGAACTCGGCTGGGGTACGCACGAGCGGCATTTCCCGCGCGATGGCCGCCAGCACGATTTCGGTCGCAAGAGCGCGATCTTCCTTGCGCAGCCCGGCTGCGCGACACGCGTGCGCACCTGGACGCCGAATGCCAGGAACTTCCATGGATTCCTGATCACGCACGGCGAGTCGATCTCGATCTCGGATTATCTGACGCTGCGGCAGAATGATCGCGTGACATACCGGCCGACGGTGCACTACGCCTATCATCCCGCCGACAACGCCGTGTTGTCGGTCCACGAATTCTGCGGCCGCAATTATCGCCTGCAGGAAAAAAAGCGGATCATGATGGGCGACATCACGAGCGGCATCGATGAGCTCGGCGTGCTGCTCGCCGGGCACGCGAAAAACGCCTACTGGTACGGTTCCCAGCTTTCCATCGAAGAAGCCCGTGCGCTGGTTCCATTCAATAGCGCGACTTCGCTGCAGGTCACCGTCGCCGTGCTATCGGGCATGATCTGGGGCATTGAAAATCCGGCCAAGGGCATCGTCGAGCCGGACGAGATCGATTTCCGCCGCAATCTCGAGATCTGCATGCCCTATCTGGGCCCGGTGGTCGGCAAGTACACGGACTGGACGCCCGTATTCGATCGCAGCCGGTTCTTTCCTGAAGATCTCGACGAGGGTGATCCCTGGCAGTTCAAGAACGTCAGGGTCTGAGCGGCTGGTAATCGATTGCCTCGATCGTCAGCCTGGCCGTGCCGGTCGGAAGCTGTATATCCAGTTCGTCCCCGATGCGTTTTCCGAGGAGCGCGCGGCCAAGCGGTGAATCCATGCTGATGTAGCCGGCGCCCTGGTCGAACTCGTCCGGCCCGACAATCCGGTGCCGGCGACGCGCGCCGGTTTCGTCGATAACCACCACCCAGGCGCCGAAAAAAATACGCGTCTGGTCGGCCGGCGGTTGCGAGACGATTACCATGCCGTCGAGGCGGCCGCGCAGGAAGCGCACTCGCCGGTCGATCTCACGCAGCCGCCGCTTCCCATAAGTGTATTCGGCGTTTTCGGATCGATCGCCCTGGGCGGCCGCCTCGGCGACCGCCTGCGTCACCGCGGGCCGTTCGACGCGCCAGAGCTGATCGAGTTCGGCGCGGAGCCGCCCGGCCCCTTCGGGTGTCGTGTACTTGGAGCCGGAACGCGCTGGCGGCCGTGGACGGGCCATATCAAACCCTGAGTCTTTCAACTCATTGAATAAATTGGAATATTAAGGCTGGATCAGGCCAGCCTGCGCACCGCCGGCTGTGCCAGCCCCGGGAGCCCACCCGGCGAGATTGTGGCACGGTTCACGTTAACCGGCGGGTGTCGGGGCTACTCTTCAAGCCAGTCATTGTCTCTCCTTCAGTATCCCCTAGCGGACTTCCTTCCCTTCACCGAAAGTCCGCATTTTCAGCCCCGGACCAAAATCCGGGGCTTTTTTTTGGCTCCGATACTGGCAGGAGCGGGGACACACACGGGCTTTGTTCGCGCCCAAGCGGTTAGGCTCCGCGAATGACACCCGTATTCATCGCGGCAGCCGGCGTATCCGGGCTGCTGGCCTTGCTGGCCGATCGGGGTGAACGGAGACGGAAGGCTTTTTACGTCTTCAAG
>JAOUGR010000494.1 GCA_029857655.1 Gammaproteobacteria bacterium
AGTACCTGAATGACCTGACCGGTGACACGCTTGCAGGCAACAAGCTCAGCCTTGCCCCCGAGTGGACTGCAACGGCAGCGGTCGAATACGAGCAGCCGTTGCGGGATGCGGGCAGGCTTTCGCTGCGCGTCGAATACAACTATCGGAGCCGTTTCTTCTATACGAAGGAAAACGACCCGCTTTACGCGCAGGACGGCTTTGGCCTGCTCAATGCCTTCCTGAGATTCGAGCCGACCAGCGGGCGATGGTATGTATTCGCGTCGGGCCGGAACCTGACCGACCAGGACTACTTCAACCAGGTCTTCCTCCAGTCGACACCCGGGTATCCGGACACCTACGAAATCGGATTCGGATACCGCTTCTGAGTCCCGGGGCGGCACGTCGCCCCGCCCTGCACGAAAGCTGCAGCTTTTCTACAGAAGACCTCTATAGCCCCTTCCCGGGGTGACACCCGATCCTCGAGGCGTTCCGCGACTGAATGCGGATCGTAGCAACCCAATCGAGGATACCGACATGAACAAGTTCGCAATGCTGGCCTGCAGCGGCGCCGCCAGCCTTTCATTGCTTTCGGGAGTCGCGCAGGCGGGCGACGATGACAGGAATTCCAGACCCGAGCTCGTGGGCGCCTGGCGGGTCGTGGTGACACTGCGCGTGGATGCGCCCGACTGCACGATCGCTCCCATCGTCGGAGTCGGCGTCAACCCGTTCCGGTCGCTCAACACCTTCCACAAGGGCGGCACGATGAGCGAGTTCGGAACTCGCGCACCCCCGGCAACCAGGAGCTCGGGCCATGGCGTCTGGAAGCGCACCGGATACAGCACCTTTGACTACCGTGTGCTCTTCGACAGCTTCGATGCCAATGGCCTGCTGACAGCCACGATGGATATCCGCTCGGGCCTGGAACTGGCCTTGGACGGCAACACGTTCGATGGTGTCTCGCGGTTTGTTCTGACCGACATCAGCGGCAATGCGCGACGCTTCTGCGCGACGCTCAAAGGCGCACGGCTCTCGCTCTGAACGCAGGAATCGGGATCTACGGACGGTGCGGTGGCGATGTCCACACTCGCGTGTCGCGTCGCCGCCGCGTCCGTCATTCATGAAATCCAACAGTCGAGGTGTTCTGACATGAACCGGTCAATCAAGGCCCGCAACTGTCTCCGGCAATCGTCGTTGCTCTTGCTGACGACGCTGCTCTGCGCCGGCCGCGCCTACGGCGCACCGCAAGGCGAACTCGATGCGACCTTCGGAGAAAATGGCCGCCTGGTCATTCAAGTAGCCGGCGGCCAATTCGGACGGGCCATCTTGCAGCAGCCGGCAGACGGAAAACTGCTGTTCCCCGGTTACTCCAATCGCAGCGATGGCGGAAACGATTTTGCCGTGCTCAGGCTCGACTCTGACGGCACTGTTGACGGCACGTTCGGCATGAATGGCACTGCGACAGTTGATTTTGGCAGTGCAGACGCTGTTGCGACCAGACTCGCCGTCCAGTCCGATAACAAGATCCTTGTTGCGGGATCAGCGGGGGGCGTTCTCGCGCTCACGCGGCTCAACTCCCACGGTGCGATCGACTCGACGTTTGGCAGCAATGGCCTTGTCACGGTTGACCTGGGCGGCGTCGCTGATTCCCTCTCGGACATCACGCTGCTGGCCAATGGCCAGTTTATCGTGCTCGGCACGACCTACGCGAACGGCAGCGGGGACGCAGTGTTTGCGCGCTTCGGCGCGAACGGTGTGCTGGACACGACCTTTGGCACCGGTCCAGTTGCCGGCGTGACGATTATTGGCGTGAACGGCAAGAACGACGAGCTGAACGCGATGATCAGGCAAGCGGACGGAAAATTGGTCGCCTGCGGCACCACGGTTCATATTGATAACGGCGTCGACTATTCCAGCGACATGCTTGCGGTCCGCGTGAACGCCGATGGCTCGGCCGATGGGTCTTTTGGCAGCAATGGCGTGTCGCAAATCGACGATCCAGCGTCGCACTCGAACGCGCAGACTTGCGCCGTGATGCGGGACGGCTCATTGATGCTGGCCGGATTCCGCGGTGAACCTGGCAGTATCAAG
>JAOUGR010000125.1 GCA_029857655.1 Gammaproteobacteria bacterium
TGCTCGAACTTGCCGTTGGGGTCGTAGTTGAAGCTGCCGTCGGCGTTTACGGTCAGCAGCGCACCCGACTTGAGTTCAATCGTATTGCCCACGTTGTCCGCCGAACCGTTGACAGCGCTGATCTTCGTGGGTTGCCCGTTCTCGACGTCGGTGTCGTTCTTGAGCAGATTGCCGCTGGACGTTGCGGTGTCCTCGTCGGTCGTAAAGGCGTCGTCCTTGGCGACCGGCGCATCATTCACGCCGGCGACATCGATGATCACCGTAGCCGTATTGCTTTCCGCGCCCTCCGCGTCGAGTGCGGTGTAGGTAAAGCTGTCTTGCGCGGTCTCGCCATCGGCAAGGTGTTCAAACCTGCCGTTGGCGTCGTACGTGAAGCTGCCATCCTCGTTCACGGTCAGCAGGGCGCCCGAAGCCAGCGTGATCATGGCATTCACGTTAACGGCTTCGCCGTTCACCGAGCTCACTGACACCGGCTTCCCGTCCTCGAGGTCCTTGTCGTTGGCGAGCACGTTGCCAGCAGTGGGCAGGTCTTCGTTCGCCGTATGGACATCGTCGACCGCCACCGGCTCGGTATTGGTCACGATCTCCACGATCTTGAGATACTCGAAGTTGGTGACCGTGAGGTTGAAACTCTGGAACTGGAAATACTTGGCGCCGCTCGTGAGGAAGGCCTGGAACGCGGCGATGTCCGACTGCGCGAGCTGCAGCTCGGCCGAGGTCAGCGTGAGCTGCAGCGTATCCAGGTTCTTGCCGCCGTCGTAGAAGTCGGACGAGCCCACGTTTTCCGACGCGGTGTAATTGAGCGTGTCATTGCCGTTGCCGCCAAGGACGATGTCGCTGCCGGCGCCGCCGTCAAGAATGTCGTTGCCGTTGCCGCCGTCGAGGAGGTCGTTGCCGGAGCCGCCGTCGAGCGTGTCGCTACCATTGCCGCCGAACAGGAGGTCATTGCCGGAACCGCCGTCCATCGTGTCGCTGCCGTTGCCGCCGAGCAGGAGGTCGTTGCCGTCGCCGCCGTCGATGATGTCGTCGCCATTCCCGCCCAACATGATGTCGGTTCCAGCAGTACCGCCGAGGACGTCGTCCCCGCTGGTGCCGATATTCAGAGCAAGAATGGTCATTTGCGCCGTTCCATGTGACACGTCCGTCATTGGACGCGAGCGGATTATGGGCAGCGGCTATAGCGGCGTGTGTCAGGAACCTTGCGCTATGTGGCAAATTCCCGGAATGCGCTCTGGACGGCGGCGTGCCCTCTGCAGGGCGCGATCGAGCGAGGGCTGTAGCGCCTAGCGCGCCGCGCCGAGCAAGCGCAGGAAGGGCAGAAATTCGGAGAAGAAGAACTGCGCGCGGTCCTGGATATGGGCTTCGATATCCGCGTCCGACTCGAGAACCTGGCCGGCCTTGCGCAGCTTGAGACCGCCGGTGGCGATGGCGGCGTGCGCCCGGGCGATGGCTTCGCCTTCGCCCTTGGTTGCGCCGAGGAAGATGCGATCGATGAGGTTCACGGCGACGCCAGCGCCGAGCACTGGCGAGGCGAGGTAGGTGTCCATGGCCCCTGTAGTGGGCGCGTTCAGCACGGCCGTATTGAAGCGATCAGTGCTTTCCCGGCGCGCGTCCGCGCCTTCGGCGGGCAGCGCGGGGAGGATGTTGCCGAGCGCCGACATGCCGAATAGGGCCTGGCGTAAGCGCGCGCGGTCCAGTCCCGCACACTCTGGCGCACGCGAAAGTTCAACAAATGTCATGGGCGCGCGGGCGAGGGTGTCCAGCACCGGCGCGTAGGCTTCCGTCTCCAGCGTCACCTCGCCGATGGGCGTAGGGGCCTGCAGGCGGCAGGAAGAGCGGGGGCGGATGAGCGTGAAACGTGTGCCCGCGAGCGTCGCGTCGAGCTGGGGCGGTGCAGCCTTCGGCGCGCCGCGCGTGAACACGTCCTTTCGGAATACCTGGTTGCGCGCGAAATCCTTGACGGTTTCCGCCAGTGCGCGATCGGGTATCCCGCCAACGATCTTCGCCATCTCGGGCTTGAGGACGAATTGCTCGAAGTTGTCGACGAGCGCTGCGGAACCGGCATAGGCAAGCTTGGCGCCGGAGAGCTCGCGCGCCACGTCGGCGTGGTAGGACGGCGACCAATTGGCGTTGTGGTACTCGTGGGCGAGGTAGTGCGGGTCGTGCCGAGCCATGTCGGCGAGGCGCGCCGTCGCGAGCGGATTGGCGGTGAAGAAACGTGCCTCCGCCTTCAGCAGCCGGGCGGCAAATTCCATCGAGCGGCGCACTTTCTCTATGCGGTCACCCGCCCCGAGATTGGCGTGCTCGAACAGCAGGCGCTGCAGCGGCGCCACCTGGGCAAGGCCCGGCAGGCAGTTGTAACTGAGGTACACGATGCCGCCCGGCTTCAGGCGGCGGCGGATGAACTCGAGCACCTGCTGCCGGTGCTCGCCGCCGATCCAGGACCAGACGCCGTGCAGGGTGATGAAGTCCGCGTCCTCGAGGTCCGTTTGCAGAAGCTCGGCGAAACTCTTCTCTAGAAAGCGGACGTTGCCGATGCCGGCGTCCTGCGCCAGTTTCCGCGCGTTGTGGATATGCGTCGGGTTGAAGTCCACTCCGCAGAAGCGGCCTTGTAGATTGGCTGCGGCGTGCAGGGCGGTCGAGTAGCCGTTGCCGCAGCCGAGCTCGTAGTAAGTGTAAGGTGCGGCTTGCGACGCGTCGACGCCGCCCAGCAACGTGACGAAGCGCAGCTGCGCCGGGCTCAGCTCGCGGAAGTAGCCCCGGGTGTAGTCAATGTCGACGACATAGCCTTCGGACCAGGACGGCTCGGCCACCGCTAGAACAGATCGACGTCGGCTGCGACGGGCGGGCCCGTAAACGCGGTATTGCTGAGCAAGTCCCAGCCGGCCGAGCTGGAGCCGAGCGAGGTTCCGGTGCCGCTGTACTCGAGGTGGCCGTGGCTGAACTTGGCGTAGTCCAGGCTCACCTGGTTGCTGGTCGCATTGACGGTGCTCAGCCCCGTCACTAGCACGTCCTCGAAGTAGTACTGGTCGACCAGCTGGGGCTTGCCGCCGCCGCTCTGGTAGGCCTCGACCTCAAGGAACTTGAAGTGCTGGCCCATGGTCACCCCGTCGGTCAGATCGAGGATCTGCCTGCTCGAGCCCAGCGCCAGCACGACCTCGCTCGCGCTCACCTTGCCCGCACCGCCGCCGCCGCCCACCACCAGGCCGCCGCTTTGCGACAGGCCCATGCTGAACGAATCAAGCTCCAGCCAGCCGGGCGCACCGTCGAAGGTGACGTAGTACTGCAGCTGTACATCCGTGGGCAGCGCCTCCAGGTCCTGTTTGGCCTTGAGGGCATCGCCCGCCACCGAGGGGCCGCCGGTGAAGCTCACGTTATTGGCGAAGTCAAACCCCGCTTCGCTCGTGGATTTCACGGCCCCGGTATTGGCATCGAATTCGACGTGACCGTGATTGAACTTGGCGAAGTCAAAGCTCAGGCTGTTGGCCGTCGAGAACGCATTGCCGCTCGTCTGCAACGAGCTCACCAGCACATCCTCGAAGTAGTACTGATCGACCAGCCCGCTCTTCAGACCCGGCACGTAGGCCTCGATCTCCACGCCCTTCAGGTGCTGGCCCGCGGCCAGCGCCGCGGTCAGCTCCACCAGCGCTCTGCTCGAACCCAGCAGCGAGCTCACGTCGCTCGCCGTCACCATGCCCGCGCCCGCGCCGCCCCCAGCCGTCGCGCTGCCGCTATTGGACAGGCCCATGCTGAACCCCTCCAGCCGCAGCCACTCCCCACCGCTCACATCATCAAACCGGATGTAGTAGTCCAGATCCGCACCCGACGGAACGCTGTCAAGAAGCTTGCCCGAGCCGCTGCTGCCCCCGCTCCCCGGCTCATTGAGCCCCGCCACCGTGATGTTCACGCTTGCCGTATCCGTCCCGCCCTTGCCGTCGCTGATCGAATAATTGAACGAATCGACCACGCTCGTGCCCGCGGCAAGTGCCTGCAGCGCCGCCGACACCGTTGGGTTGTAGCTGAAGGACCCGTCTGCGCCCAGCGTCACGGCCGCGCCGCGCGCCGTGTTGAACGATCCCGCCGTGGTGACGGTGAGGGCGTCGCCTTCGGCATCCGTGTCGTTGGCGAGCACGTTGCCGACGATCGTCGTGTCTTCATTCGTGTTGCGCGCGTCGTTCACCGCATGCGGTGCGTCGTTCTTCCCAGCCACCGTCAGCGTCACCTTTGCAGTGTCGAAGCCGCCGTGGCCGTCGCTCACCGTGTATTCGAAGCTGTCGGTCTCGATCTGACCGGCGGGGAGGTACTGCAGGCCGACAGTCGGGTCGTAGACGACGTCGCCGGTCGCGTTGATCGAAACCGCGGCGCCGAGCGCGCTGGTCGCCGAGACCGAGAGTATCGAAAGAACGTCGTCCTCGATGTCCGTGTCGTTGGCTAGAAGCAGCGCGTCGTCGATGACGTAGATCGTATCCTCGTCGGTTGTCGCGCCGCTGCCCAGGTCACCGGCCGACCACACCACCGCCTGTTCGAAGATCTGGTCCAACGTGGAGTTGGTGGCAGAGCGCGTTAGCTCCGAAAAGAACGGGGAACCTGCCGTTGCCATGTGCACTGCACCCAGGAAGACGGTGCGGCCTGCGCCCACTACGTCGTAGGCGATCGCCGCACGGTCGGCGCCGTCGGTCGCCAGCACTGTTGCGGTAGAGTCGACGAGCGCTGCAACCTCGTGCGGGCCGACGAGCACGTAATTCGTGATGCCGGCGACGATCGGATGCGCAGAAGCGGGAACCGAAATGGTTCCTCCCGCCGGCGCGAAGGCCGACGCGGCGCTCGAGCTTCCCGCGGGGCTGATGTAGTCGGCATCGGCAGTTTCCTCACCGTACGCGGCGATCTTGCCGGCGAACACCCCGGTGGTGACCACGCCGCCGCCCAGATCAACGAACTGCCTGAGCGCGGCGAAGATCTGCGTACCGTCGTAGTCGCTGCCCGTGCCGCCGTTCTCTCCCACGACCACCACGTCGTAGGCGGCGAGCGCCGTCTGCCACTGCGCCAGCGTCGTAAACGCCGTAACAAGGATCGCGGTGGCGACGATGGCCGGACTGTCATCGAGCTGTGCTGCCGCGTCGAGATACGTGCTCGCGCTGCCCCCCACCACCGCGACGCGGACCGCGCCGCCGCCGCTTGCGGGGATGACATCGTCCTTCGCCACCGGCGCGTCGTTCACCGACGCGATCTGCAGCGTGACTGTGGCGACCTGTGTTGCGAACTCGCCGTCGCTGGCCTGGTAGGTGAACGTGTCCACGCCGAACCAGTTGGCGTCGGGCGTGTAGGTGAATGAGCCGTCGCTGTTGAACACCAGAGCGCCGTTGGCCGGGTCGGTGAGCTTCGTCGCCGTCAGCGCATCGCCGTCGACGTCGATGTCGTTCCCGAGCACGTTGCCGCTGACCTCGACATCCTCATCCGACGTGAACAGGTCATTGAACGACGCCGGCGCATCGTTCACCGGGTTAATGGTCAGGCTGACCGTGGCGACGCTGGACTCGAGCGCGCCGTCGTTCGACCTGTAGGTGAACGAGTCGCTGCCGTTGAAGTTCGTGCCGGGCGTATAGGTGAACGCGCCGTTGTCATTGAAGACCAGCAGGCCGTGCTGGGGCCCGAGCACCAGGGCCGTGCTCAGCGGGTCGCTCTCGGCGTCCTCGTCGTTGCCGAGCACGCTGCCACTCACGGCCACGTCCTCGTCGGTCGTGAATGCATCGCCCACAGCCTTGGGTGCGTCGTTGACCCCGAAAATCGTTATCTGCGCGTCCGTCGCGCCGCTGTATGCGCCCTCGGAGTCCTGCGCGACGTAGGTGAAGCCGTCCAACGCGATCTCGTTGAAGCCCAGGTACTCGAACTTGCCGTTGGGGTCGTAGCTGAAGCTGCCGTCGGCGTTCACGGCAAGCAGAGCGCCCGAGACGAGCATGATCGTCGCGCCCACGTTCCCGGCCGCGCCGTTCACGGCGCTGACCGTGCCGGGGCGGCCATCCTCGACGTCGGTGTCGTTGGCGAGTACGTTGCCGCCGACCGGCGTGTCTTCGTTCGTTATGAAAACGTCCGCTCCGCCAACCGGCAGGTCATTTACCGACCTGATGCTCAAGCTGACCGCGGCAAGGCCGGACTCGAGGGCGCCGTCGCTTGCCACGTACGTGAACGCATCGTCGCCGAAGTAATTGGCATTCGGCGTGTAGGTAAGGGTGCCGTCGGCGTTCGGCGTGAGCGTGCCGTGCAGCGGCCCGTCGACGACGAGAGGCGCTAGGCTGTCGCCGTCCAAGTCGGAGTCGTTGGCGAGGACGCCCAGGATGATGGGCCGGTCCTCG
>JAOUGR010000495.1 GCA_029857655.1 Gammaproteobacteria bacterium
GTCGATCCCGTGCTCACGCCGCAGCTCTCGAACGGGTTCGTACTCAAAGGGCTGATCCCGAACTACTTTCCTGGCGACTCCGAGTCGCGCGGGTACGCCACCTTCCTGCAGTGGAGCAACTTCGACTACGTCTCGCCCACCAAGCGGCAGTCCCTCCGCCCGTCGAGCCAGATCAGATTGTCGGCAGTGCAATACCAGATGCGACGCATTGCGAGCTTTGGCGAGTTCGCCACCCAATGCCAGTTCTTCGTGGACGTGGCATCGGATTACAAGTCGGACTTCCTCCTGTTCCCCGAGCTCTTCACCGCGCAGTTGTTGTCGACGATCAAGGCGGATCGTCCCGGCGAGTCCGCGCGGATGCTGGCGGATTTCACCAAGCCCTACGTCGAGCTGTTCCGGGACCTCGCGATCCGGTATCACATCAACATCGTGGGGGGCAGCCAGTTCGAGCTCGACGGCGAGACCCTGTTCAACACGGCGTTCCTGTTCCGTCGCGACGGATCCATCGACAAGCAGCGCAAGCTGCATATCACTCCGGATGAACGCCGGTGGTGGGGGGTGCAGCCTGGCGAGTCCCTGCAGACCTTCGATACGGATCGCGGCCGGGTGGCCATTCTCATCGGCTACGACGTGGAGTTCCCGGAGCTGGGCCGGATGGCGTTCGACCAGGGCGCGCAGATCGTGTTTGTCCCGATCAACGTAGATGAGCGCCATGCCTATCTCAGGGGCCGCTATTGCGCCCAGGCCCGCTGCATCGAGAACTCCGTGTACGTCGTCCTGTCGGGCTGTGTGGGCAACCTCCCCGAAGTCGAGCACGCCGACATCCACTACGCGCAGTCGGCCATCATGACGCCGTCGGATTTCTACTTCAGCCGGGACGGCATCGCCGCGGAGTGCCAGGCCAACATCGAAACGGTGATCTTTGCGGACCTGGACCTGGTGCTGCTGCAGCGGCAGCAGCGCAAGGGGACCGTGCGAAACTGGGAGGATCGCCGAAAGGATCTCTATACCATCCACTACACGGGCCAGGATGGTCCGCGCGAGGCGTGAGGCTCAGATTCGTCGCAGGAACGAACCGAATCCCATGACCTGGGGCTTGACCTCTAGCTTGAAGAGCGCGGCCGCGTTCTCGTAGAACATCAGCGCCTTGTCCCGAGCCGGCAGCTTCAGTTCCTCCATGAACTGCAGATACGACTCCATCGACGCGAGCGGCCAGTCGGTCCCGTAGAGCACCTTGTTCGGGTTCACGCCCCACAGAATCATCTCCTTCAACTGCTGCCGCATGTACGCCTCGAAGCGGTCCGTGAACTGCCCGAGCGTGAGACCCGAGATGTCCGTATAGACGTTGTCGTTCTTGTAGACCACTTCCATGCAGTCGCGAAACCAGGGATTGCCCAGGTGGCAGATCAGGAACTTCACGCGTGGAAAATCCACTGCCACTTCGTCAACGTGCAGCGGGTGGGAGTACTTGACCTTCCCGGTCGGCGCGTACGTGTCGCCGGTGTGAATCATGACCGGCACGTCGAATTCCTCGGCGAGCCGGTAGGCGGGCTCGAGCTTGGGGTCGGCCGGGTAGAACGGTTCGTAGCCGGGATAGAGCTTCAGCCCCTTGATCTCGCGTGCCTCGAGCAGCGAGCGAAGCTCTTCCACGGCCGTCTGCCCGAATGTCGCCCAGGAAATGCCCGCGACGACGTGGATGTTGGACAGGTGCCGTGTCGCTTCGACGACGGCCCGGGCGGACGGGCGGCCGGGCACGACTTTGTAGGAAGTCAGGATCAGGGCCGCGTCGACGCGGTTGCGCCGCATCGTGGCCTGGAGACGCACGAGCTCGTCGGGGAGCGCCGCGACCGTTTCGTCCTGATAGTTGTTTACGTGGGTGTGGCAGTCGATGATCATCGCTTGGAAGTTACTTCCGAGTGTAGCGGAAGATCACCTGCTTCGCCCATTCGCGCCCGCCGAGGCCGAAGGCCAGCGCCGCGGCGAGGCACAACGCCGCGAAGGCAATCTGGAAGGCCGACACGAGCACCTCGGTGCGGATCGCCAGTTGTTCGGCGGCCATGAAGACC
>JAOUGR010000126.1 GCA_029857655.1 Gammaproteobacteria bacterium
ACCTGATAGCCATATCGGGGCTGCACGTGACCGGCTTCGCTGTGTTCGTGCTCTTCCTGCTGCGCGCCGCGTGGCGGCTGTGGACCCATCCGCGGCGGGCCAGGACCGGTATCGAGATGGCGGTAGTAGTGGTCGCCACCGTCGCTTATGCCGCGCTCGCAGGATCATCGCTGCCGACGCTGCGGACACTCGTAATGGTCGTAATTGTGGCGTGGCAGCGTGTCCTGCGGCGCGCGCTGCCTGTGCAGGTGGTATTGGCGCTTGCGGCCATTCTGCTCGTTGCGGTCGACCCGCTTGCGCTGGCATCGGCGGGATTCTGGCTTTCATTCGTGGCCACTGCCGCCCTGTTGACACTGCTCGACGCGGGCCCGGGATGGCTGGGCCGCATGGCGACCTTCCTGCGCGCGCAAGCGGCAATCCTGCTGTTGCTGACACCAGTGCTGGCGGTTGCCTTTGGCAGGGTCTCATTGATTGCGCCGCTGGCAAATGCCATCGCGGTGCCGGTCTTCAGCTTTGTGCTGTTGCCGGTAGTCCTCTTTGCCACGGCGCTCACCGCGCCCTGGCCCGCAAGTGCCGATATCATATGGCAGGCGCTCGCCGCCGGCCTTGATGCGTGCTGGCCGTGGTTCATCGCGGCGGGACGCCTGAAATTCGCCACCTGGTGGCCTGCCGCCCAACCACTGGCACTCGTCGTCACGGCCGGCGCGACAGCGCTGATCGCCTTGCTGATTCCATTGCGCGGTCTGCGCGTCGCCGCTGCGGTGATGCTGATCGCAGTCGTGCTGGGCAGCGCTCCGCGGCCGGATGCGAATGCATGGTCGCTGGCCGTGCTCGACGTGGGCCAGGGTCTTGCGAGCGTCGTGCAGACGCACAATCACGTCATGGTCTTTGACTCAGGTCCACGCTGGCGCACCGGCATATCGGCTGCACGCGTGTCGCTGCTGCCATGGTTACGCGCGCGGGGGATCCGCCGCATTGACCGACTCGTGCTGAGTCATGACGACGACGATCACACCGGCGGCGCGGGCCTGCTGCGCGACACATTTCCGATCGGCGTGCTGGTCGCTGGCCCCGGCGTGCGGACCACCGGATCCGCTGTGCCTTGCCAGCGCGGCGACGGCTGGTCGTGGGACGGCGTCGCATTCGAAGTGCTGCATCCGTCCGAACGAACGCACAGCCGGGACAACGATAATTCCTGCGCGATACGAATCACCGGAGCCGGTGGCAGCGCACTGCTGCTGGCCGATCCGGAGGCCGATGCGGAGGACGAAATGCTGTCGCAAGTGCTGGCGGCGGACGTGGTGCTGGTGCCGCACCATGGCAGCCGCACCTCATCAGGGCCACGACTCATTGCTGCCGTCAACGCGCGCTTCGGGGTCGTCTCTGCTGGCTTCGGAAATCGCTGGAATCTGCCCGATGCGCATGTCATCTCGCGATGGCGCGCCGCCGGCGTGCAGGTGCTGAACACGGCGGATGTCGGCGCGGTCACCGTGAATTTCGCGGCCGCGCCGGGCGGGATTGAACTGCAGGCGCACCGGCTGCAATCCCGGCGCTGGTGGCGCAGGCCGGCGTCCCGCTGAACGGGTAGGGCATCGATACAGCGGTCACGGTATCATGCCGCCGCATGTGGGAAATCATCGTTGCTGGCGGCCCTGTGATGGTCCCGATCATCCTGTGCTCGGTGGTCGCGGTCGCCATCGTGGTCGAACGTCTCTGGACACTGCAGCGCAAGCGCGTCATTCCGCGCGAACTGACCGACCGTGTCTGGAAACTGGTTGAGACCAGGACGCTGAATGAGCGCCACATCGAGGCGCTTGCGCGCAATTCCCCGCTTGGTCGGGTACTCGCCGCTGGTCTTGCGAACCGTAATCACGGGCGCGACATCATGAAGGAGCAGATCGAGGACACTGGACGGCACGTAGTCCATGAACTCGAGCGCTTCCTGAACACGCTCGGCACGATCGCCGCAATGTCACCGCTGCTCGGACTGCTCGGCACCGTGACCGGAATGATTTCAGCCTTCAATGCGATCACGGAGGCCGGCGTCGGCGACCCGCGCGCGCTTTCAGGCGGCATCGGCGAGGCGCTGATCACGACGGCGGCCGGCCTGATCGTCGCGATCCCCGCACTATTCGCCTTTCGCTACCTGCGTGGAGTGGTCGACGCGCTGGTCGTCGACATGGAAAAGGAAGCGACCCGCCTGGTGCAGTCCTTCGATCGCTCCGGCGCACATTCACAGGCGCCCGGGCGGCGGCGCGAAGCGGCGTCATGAGACTGGGCTCTGCGCGGCGCGACGATCCAGAGCTGAACATGACGTCGCTGATCGACGTCGTACTGCTGCTCGTGATCTTCTTCATGCTGGCGACCACGTTCGTGAAAGAAGGGCGGTTGCGCGTCGAACTGCCGGAAGCAGATGCCGCCCGGGCTGATGCGCCCCTCGATCCCCTGGTCATCACAATCACGGCCCAGGGCGGCTATCGCGTCAATGAGCGCACGCTCGTCAACAATTCGCGCGAGACGCTGAGGGCCACATTGCGGAAAGTGGCCGGCGGCGAGACCGGGCGTCCGGTGACCATCCGCGCCGATGCGCGCGCGACCCACCAGTCCGTCGTGACCGCGATGGATGTGGCTGCCCGCCTTGGCTTCACGCAGGTCAACATTGCAACAATCAGTCAGCAAGCGGAAGAATGACCGCAACCTGCCGCCGCTGAATGTCAGCGGCCTCAGGATCTACGCGCGGCTCATGGCCTACGCCAGGCCGCACTGGCCGATGTTCCTGCTGGGCGTCATCGGCATGGTGATGTTCGCGGCAGTCGACACCGGACTTGCCTGGCTCGTCAAGCAGTTCCTGGACGGCGCCTTTGTCGAACGCGACCAGCGGGTGCTGCTCCTGGTGCCGGGCGGCATCATCGTGCTGTTCACCATCCGCGGCATCGGCGATTTTCTTGCGGTTTATGCGCCCGGCTGGGTCGGCCGGCACGTCATAAAGGCGATGCGGCGCGATGTATTCGTGCGCTACCTGCAATTGCCGACCGCGTTTTTCGACCGCAATGGCATCGCTCAGCTGCTGTCCCGCTTGACTTACAACATAGAGCTGGTCGCGGAGGCCGCGACCACGGCAATCACCTCGCTGATCCGCGACAGCCTGACGATCGCCGGACTGCTCGGCTGGTTGTTCTACCTGAACTGGCGGCTGACCGCTTTCGCGCTGGCGGTCGCGCCGTTGATTGTCGGCCTGATGCGGATCACCAGCCGGCTGTTCAGGCGCTACAGCATGCGGATCCAGGCCTCGATGGGTGATGTCACGCGCGTTACCAAGGAGGCACTCGAAAGCCACCGGATGATCAAGGTGTTCAATGCGCAGCCGCAGCAGCATGGCGCATTCGAGCAGGTCAATGAACGCAATCGCGCGAGTTTCATGAAGCTCGTGGCAGTCAAGGCGGTGTCGAATCCGGTTGTCCAGGTGATAGCGGCATTCGGCCTGGCGGCCGTCATGTATGTCGCGATCCGTGACGTGCTGGAGAAAGGCCTCTCGGTCGGCGGATTCAACTCGTTCCTGACGGCATTGCTGCTGATCACGGCTCCGTTGCGACGGCTGGTGGGCGTGGTCGGGCCGCTGCAGCAGGGTATTGCCGCGGGTCAAAGCGTGTTCGAGATCCTTGACACCGGCGTAGAGGACCAGGGCGGGTCCCGCGGCATTGTGCGTGCGCGAGGCGATATCGAGTTTCGCGGCGTCAATTTCACCTATGACGTGGAAAAAGGCAGTGTGCTGAGGGATATCAGCTTCAGGGTGGCGCCTGGCGAGACGGTCGCGATCGTCGGCAGATCCGGCAGCGGAAAGTCGACCCTGGTGAGCCTGCTGCCGAGATTCTACGACCCCGATTCGGGACAGGTGCTGCTCGATGAAATCGGCTTGCGCAACTACCGGCTGCGGGACCTGCGCAACCAGCTTTCGCTCGTCAGCCAGGAGGTCATGCTGGTCGCCGACACGATCCGCAACAATATCGCCTTCAGTGCGCCGGCTGCCAATGCCGCTGCTGTCGAGCGCGCAGCCCGTGCCGCGCACGTCATGGACTTTGCCGACGACTTGCCGGACGGTCTCGACACCGAGATCGGCGAGCGCGGCGCGCTCCTGTCCGGTGGCCAGCGCCAGCGCGTCGCAATCGCCAGGGCGCTCCTGAAGGATGCGCCGGTCCTGATCCTGGACGAGGCGACATCGGCGCTCGACTCTGAGTCGGAGCGGGCGGTGCAGGAGGCGCTTGCGGAACTCCTGCGCGGTCGCACGACGCTGGTGATCGCGCATCGCCTGTCCACCATCGAGAATGCCGACCGCATCATCGTGCTCGACGAAGGCCGCATCATCGAGTCGGGTACTCACGTCGAACTACTGGCAGCCGGCAGCGTCTATGCGGCGCTGCACCGGATGCAGTTCAACGTCTAGGCATCGTCGCGATGCATGAATGGCTGATCGATACCTGGTACGGAGGCGGTCGGCGCGGCGCGTGGTTGCAGCCGTTGTCCTGGCTGTTTTCGGCGCTGACTGGGCTGCGAAGATTTGCGTACCGTCACGGTCTGTTGCGGAGTTACCGCTCGCGGCGACCTGTGCTGGTCATCGGCAATCTGACTGTCGGCGGCACCGGCAAGACGCCACTCGTAATCTGGCTCGCCGGCAGGCTCGCGGCGCGCGGGCTTCGCGTCGGCATCGCAAGTCGTGGCTATCGCGGCGCGGGTGGGCCGGCTAGGCTGGTGACGGCAGCCGATGATGCGAAGTCGGCCGGCGACGAGGCCATCCTTTTGCATCGACGCCTGGGGCAACCCGTGGCGATCGCCGCCCGGCGCGCCGGGGCCGTGCGGCTGCTGGAGCCGATCTGCGACCTGATCATCGCCGACGATGGCTTGCAGCACTACGCACTCCAGCGTGACCTGGAAATTGCGGTGGTTGACGGCGTCCGCGGGCTCGGCAATGGAAGGTTGTTGCCGGCCGGCCCACTGCGTGAGGCGCGTGGCCGCCTCGACGAAGTTGACACCATCGTCGTGAATGGCGCCGGTTTCACGCGGCCCGGCGCAGTTTCGATGACAATTGTGCCGGTCGCGGTCGTCGCTCTCGATGGCGGCGAGCGACGACCAATCGAGTCGTTCGCGGGCCAGGAAGTCCGTGCCCTTGCCGCGATCGGTAATCCAGGGCGGTTCTTTGCGATGCTGCGCAAGCACGGATTGAGGCTTGACGAGCACGCATTGCCTGATCACGCCGCGATCCCGTCGGCCGCGCTTTCAAGCGGGGACGGGAAGGTAGTGCTGATGACCGAGAAAGATGCCGTAAAATGCCCGGACGGCGGCCTGCACCATGCCTGGTACGTCGAGGTTGATGCACACATTGAAGACGCTGCGGCGGCTGCATTGATTGAGCGCATCGTGAGACTGGCTCGAGAACGAAACCTGGGAGCGTGATCCCGTGGATGACAAGCTGATCGACATTCTGGCCTGTCCGGTCTGCAAGGGTCCATTGCAATGGATCCGCGAATCACGCGAACTCCTGTGTCGTGCGGATCGGCTCGCCTATCCGGTGCGCGACGACATCCCCGTGATGCTGCCGGACGAGGCACGCCGCCTTTCGTCGGACGACCCCGCACTCGCGGGGCGCTGAATGTTTCGCGTCGCGATTCCCGCCCGGTTTGGCTCCACGCGCCTGCCCGCAAAGGTACTCGCTCCGATTGCCGGCAAGCCGATGATCGAGCATGTGCATCGACTCGCATCGCGTTCTGGCGCCCGGGAGGTCGTCGTCGCGACTGACGATGAGCGTATCCGCACCGCTTGTGCGGCCTTCGGCGCCCAGGTCGAGCTGACCTCGGTTGATCACCAGACCGGGACCGACCGGATAGCCGAGCTGGCGCGGCACCGGGGCTGGGCGGGTGATTCAATCGTCGTCAACGTGCAGGCGGATGAGCCGCTATTGCCGCCCGCGCTGATCGATCAGGTCGCGGGATTGCTGGCCGGCGACGCTGACGCTGACATTGCGACACTGTGGACGCCGATCACGACTATCGAGAGTTATCTCGATCCGAATGTCGTTAAGGTCGTGGTCGGAGACGACGGACATGCCTTGTATTTCAGCCGGGCGCCAATTCCATGGAATCGAGATTCGGCGCCGGCCGGTTTCGCGAGTCAGCAGGCGTGCCGGGGCTCAAGGCGGCACATCGGGATCTACGCCTATCGGCTGGGTGCACTGCAGCGCCTGGCGGCATCGGCGCCATCAGCGCTCGAACAGCTTGAGCGCCTGGAACAATTGCGGGCGCTGGAGATGGGACTCAGGATCGCAGTCGGGGCA
>JAOUGR010000496.1 GCA_029857655.1 Gammaproteobacteria bacterium
CCGCAGAGACATTGCGGACCTGTATGACCTGCGTGACGATTTCGTCCGAAGTCGAGCTGACCCGGTCAGGAAGGTCATTGGCCGGCAGCTGCCGCGCGGTTGCGTCCGGCAGGATCTTGATGATCGAACCGGAGGGGACGGCGACGAAGCCGTGCACCTGCAGGATCGCGAGGAATGCCTCGTAAAAGGCGTCCGCACCCATCGGCGTATTGGAAAGCATCGTGACCTGCGCGCGGACACGCGGATCAACGATGAAATTCTTGCCCGTGACCTGGCTGACAGCTTCGATGACCTGGCCGAGGTCGGCGTCCTTGTAATTGGGCGTGATCTGCGCGCCCTGCTGGGCCGCGGCGGCCAGCGGCAGCGCCAGCGCCAGCGCCAGCAGCAGTTTCAGGCGGATAGATAGCGTCATTACTTGTTCCTCTGCATGCCGCGCCTCACTCGCTGGATTCCGATTCCGGCATCGGCGGCTGTTCGGTGGCGGGCTGGAGTTCCTGCACGACAGTGGCCGGATCGACTGTCAACTGCTGTTGCTGGCCATTGCGGTCGATCGTCAAGGTCACGGCGGGGCCCATGCCCACGCCTTGCAGGGTCTCGAGGGCGCGATTCGGGTCGTCGAGTGGCGCGCCATTGACGGCAGTTACCAGGTCGCCCGGCTGCAGGCCGAGCTTCGCAAACTGGCCCCTGTTGCGGCCAGGATAAACGCGGTAGCCACGTAACTGTGCGCCGGCAAACACCGGTTGTGGCCGCAATAGTTGATTGACGACCGACTGATCATTGGCCATCAGTTGACGCACGCTGTCGACCAGCGTGCCGGCTTGCGCGGCTGGCTGGTAGGCCACCGTTGCCGCACCGGAACCTCCGGACAGGCGCGGAAGCAGCAGTGATTCGCGCGCGCCGTTTCGATCGAGTATCACGCGATCCGGGTACACCGCGAAAAGCTTCGTGCCGCCCGGAAGTGTCGCACCGGTTGCGTAGACACGCGCGGCCTGGGCGCTCGCACCGATGATCGCCCAGCCTTGTTCGGGATCGATTCCTGCCAGCGTGCCGGCAAGCGTCAGACTGGCGGAGGTCACCGGCGCTGCGTTCGGATCTCCGGTAAGGCTGGCGACTCCGAACAGGTGGGCATTGACGACGCTCGCGAGATCGACTGCACGAGCGGCATTGGCGTCCACGGCGGGTGGCAGAACCGTTCCAGCGCCGGTGGCGCCGAGTGCGCGCCACACCAGGCTTGCGAGCTGTGCCGCCAGCAGGATGACCAGCGCAACCGTCAGCAGCATCGGTGCCGCCGCCATGACGCGCCCGGACAGTGCACTTTCGGCACCGCGAAACGGAGCGACGATACGGTCGAGTAGCTGCATGTTGGCCCGTCCAGAAGCGCGCGGCCCGGCAGGGTCCAGGACACCCCGGGAAACCGCGCCATGATACGGGTAGCCGCAGCAGACCCACAAGGCGAGAAACGACCGGAAATCGAAGTAGCTGCGGGCACTTGTGCGACACTTCTCATACCGGGTTGGCACGGCGTGTCCGGTCGCACAGAGGCAACGTCGCGCCCTTGTGCGACCGCCCCGGTACCCCTATAAATGAACGGGCGGCATGGAGTGGGCAGAGCTGGTGGGCGGCGACGAGGAACGTGAAACCGGGCAGGGTGGCCATAGCCTCGTAGTAGAGGAGGCGCAGCCGCAGGTCAAGAAGCCGCCTCTGTACCAGGTAGTGCTGTTGAATGACGATTACACGCCGATGGAATTCGTCGTCGACGTGCTGGAGCGGATCTTCGCACTCGACCGGATGCGCGCGACGCGGATCATGCTGGAGGTTCATACGCGGGGTAAAGGTGCATGCGGAGTATTCAGCTACGAGATTGCGGAGACCAAGGTTGCGCAGGTGATGACGTATTCCCGGCAGCACCAGCATCCGCTGCTTTGCACGATGGAGGAAGCCTGAGTGCTTTCGAGTGAACTCGAATATTGCCTGAACGAGGCATTCCAGAAGGCACGCGACGCGCGTCACGAATACATGACCGTGGAGCACCTGCTGCTCTCGGTCCTGGA
>JAOUGR010000497.1 GCA_029857655.1 Gammaproteobacteria bacterium
GGCGTTGTCCGACGGGTGATAGGCGTAATGCACGGTCGGGCGGTACAGCACCCGGTCGCTCTGCCGCACCGTCAGGTAATCGGAGATCGAGATCGACTCGCCGTGCGTGATCAGGAAACCATGGAAGTGCCTGGCCTCCGGTGTCCAGGTGCGCACGCGCGTGGCGCAGCCGGGCTGTGTCAGGAAGATTGCGCTCTTGCGCCCGAAATCGTGCTGACGCCCGTCGCGCGGGAAGTGCCGCTCGTGCGTGCCCCAGCCGAGCTCCGCGGGCTGGCTGCCCTCGCTGACGAAGCCGTCCACCGACCAGGTGTTGACGAACTCACCCGGCATCTTCGGGCGGTTCGAGACCTGGGTGTCGCGCTCGGCGATGTGGATCACCTTGACGCCGAGATCCTTCGCGAGCGTCGCCCAGTCCTCGCGGCTCTTGGGGTCGCCCGGATCGCGGCCGCAGCCGGCGGCGATGTCGAGCAGCGCCTGCTTGACGAAGTGCGAGACGAGCCCGGGATTGGCGCCGTGCGTGACGACGGCCGTCGGGCCGTTGGTCCAGGTCTTGCGCAGCTCGAGCACTTCCTCGCGCAGCGCGTAATTGGTGCGCCGGCTGGCCGGGATGTTCGGATCGGTGTAGCCGCCCGGCCAGGGCTCGATGCAGGTGTCGAGGTACAGCGCGCCTTTCTCGTGGCACAGCTTGATCAGGGCGATGCTCGACACGTCCACCGAGAGGTTCAGCACGAAATCGCCGCGTCCGACCAGCGGGTCGAGCACGTGCCGGAAGTTCTCCCGCGTCAGCGGGTGCTTGATGAACTTGATGCCGAAGGTGCCGGCTTCTTCGCGGCCGGCGTCGTCCGCCGTCACGATCGTGATGCGGTCGGCCGACAGTCCCCCGACGTGGCGCATGATCAGCGGCAGCACGCCCTGGCCGATACTGCCGAACCCGATGAAGATCAGGCGCCCCGGAAAATGCGTGTGTGCGATATTCTGCGTCATAAGGGCGCAGAATGTACCGTAAATCCATGCCGATGTGGCGCTATCCGCTGATCCTCCTCGCCGTCTACGGCGCGTTCTGGCTCGCGCTCGCCATCGATCCGGTGTTCCGCCAGGACTGGCTGCTGGAGAACGCGATCGTGCTGGTCGCGATTCCGATCCTCGTGTTGACTGCCAAGCGCCTGCGTTTCAGCAATTTCACCTACACCTGCCTGTTCGTGTTCTTCATGTTCCACGCGATCGGCGCGCACTACACCTATTCGCTCGTGCCCTACGACGACTGGTTGCGCATGCTGACCGGAATCACGCTCGAGGGCCGCAATCATTATGACCGCGTCGTGCACTTCCTCTACGGCCTGCTGGTGACGCCGGCCGCCGTGGAAATCTTCGCCCACTATGGGCGCTATCCGAGGAGCTGGGCCGTGCTGTTCCCGTGGCTCTTCATGGCCGCGCATTCCGTCATCTATGAGCTGATCGAATGGGCCGCCGCGATCGTGTTCGGCGGCGACCTGGGCCAGGCCTATCTCGGCACGCAGGGCGACATCTGGGACGGACAGAAGGACATGGCGCTGGCGCTCGCAGGCGCGGCCGTCATGGTGCTGGCGCTGGCCGCCGCTGGCCGGCTGCCCATCCGGCGGGGTTGATCCGGGCGCGTTCGAGGGCGACGGCGCGGCGCCAGAACGCGCGTTCGGCATTGCTGAGCGGCGGCAACGAGCGCCGCTCCGGCGGTGGATCCGGCGACCCGTTCGCCTTGACTGCGCTGGTCTCCATCTCGTCGTCCATCGCAGGTAAGATGCGGCCGGTCCCGGAATGGTTGCAGCCGCTTCGGCGGGGACCCCGATTGCCGCACACGACCCTGATCACGCCCGCCGAGCTCGCCGCGAAACTGTCCGATCCGGACTGGCTGGTCGCCGACTGCCGCTTCGAGCTCGGCCAGCCGGAAGCGGGTCGCGCCGCCTGGCGGGCCGGCCACATCCCGGGCGCGATTCACGCGGACCTCGAACGCGATCTCTCGGCACCGGTCACCGCCGCGACCGGGCGCCACCCTCTGCCCCCGGTCGAGAAACT
>JAOUGR010000127.1 GCA_029857655.1 Gammaproteobacteria bacterium
GCCGCACTTCCTCAAGAAGGCCGCGATCCATCATTTCCCGAAATCGCAAGGCCAGTCTTTCGGCGTGTGCATTGCGATCCGCGGGCGCCAGCACGATCCGCAGGTCGGACTTGCGCGCCGCGTGCCGCAGGTCTTCGCGCTGTCTGGAAGATATCGGAGCGCCGGTCAGCTCGACCACTTCCAGCGCCCGCTGGATGCGCTGCCGGTCCGCGGGGCGGATGCGCCCGGCAGCCAGCGGGTCCAGCCGCTGCAATTCCGCATGCATTGCCGGCCAGCCCAGGCGCGCGGCGCGCTCGTCGATTCGGCTGCGCACTGCCGCATCGGCGGTTGGCAACTTCGCGAGACCGGCCTGCAGTGCGCGGAAATAAAGCATCGTGCCGCCCACCAGCAACGGCACCTGCCTCCGCAGACGGATATCGGTCATGACGCACTGCGCATCGGCAACGAATCGTCCGGCGGAATAACTTTCGGCCGGATCGATCAGGTCGATCAGGTGATGGGGAGCGCGCGCCAGCAGTTCCGGCCCCGGCTTCGCCGTGCCGATATCCAGGCCGCGGAAGACCATCGCCGAGTCGACGCTGACGATCTCCAGCGGAAATTCGGCGACGAGCCGGGCGGCAAGTTCCGTCTTGCCGACACCGGTCGGGCCCATCAGGAATATTGCCGGTTGCCCCTGCATCAACGTCCGCGCAGGAACAGCCGGTCGAGTTCTGCGAGCGTCACGCGCGTCCACGTGGGACGGCCATGGCTGCATTGCCCGGAACGCTCGGTGCGCTCCATGTCGCGCAGCAGCGAATTCATCTCGTCGATCGACAGCAGTCGATGCGCGCGCACCGCGCTGCGACAGGCGATATTCGCCAGCAGTTCGTTCTGGCGCTCTGCGATGCGGTGAGTCGCACCATGCTGGCCGAGATCAGCCAGCGCATCGCGCAATACCGCGGCGACATCCTGCCCGGCGAGCACGAACGGGACTTCGCGGATCGCAAGCGTCGCCGGTCCGATGCGATCCACGACCAGACCCGCCGCGGCGAGTTCTTCGCGGTGCTGTAACGCGAGTTCCGAATCCGCGGCGGTGGACTCGACGACCGCGGGTACCAGGAGCGGCTGGCGCGCGCCGCGACCCGAATCCGCCGCGGCCTTCAGGCGCTCGTAAATGATGCGCTCGTGAGCCGCGTGCATGTCAACAAGCGCGATCCCATCCGCGGTCTGGGTCAGGATGTAAGTACCGTGCAGCTGGGCCACTGCATAGCCGAGTGGCGCATCCGCCGATCCCGCAGGCAGCTCGTGGGACGCCTGCGTATCGCCAGCATTTCCCGATACGCCGAAGCCCGCGGGTGGCGGCTCGCCGAGTCGCAACAGGCCCGGCCTGTATTCGGCGGCACCGACGAGCCCCGATGCCGGCGTCGGCGGCGTGTCGGTCGCAGATGCGCGCGTCGAAGCCAGCGCGCGCTCCAGTGTCCGGTAGACGAAGTCATGCACGCCGCGACTGTCGCGGAATCGCACCTCGAGCTTTTGCGGATGGGCATTGACATCAAGCTGCCTGGGATCGAGCGAGAGGTACAGCAGCCAGGCCGGATGCCGGCCGCCATACATGACATCCTGGTAGCCGAGCCGCGCGGCATTCACCAGCAGCCGGTCGCGCACCATGCGGCCATTGACGAACAGGTACTGACGATCCGCCTGCGCGCGCGCCTGCGATGGCATTCCGATCCAGCCCTCCAGACGCAGACCCATGTGCTCATGCTCGACATGCAGTGAATTCTCGATGAAGTCATTGCCGACCAGTCTCGCAATGCGCGCTTCTTTCTCCAGCCGGTTCGTCGCGTCCGGCAACGCGAATTGCTCCCTGCGGTTGTGCGAGAGCGTGAAGGCCACGTCGTATCGCGACAGCGCAAGGCGCGTGACCGTGCGAAGCACATGCTGGAACTCGGTCGCTTCGGTGCGGAGGAACTTGCGCCGAGCGGGAATCTTGTTGAACAGGTCGCGGATCTCGACCGTCGTGCCCGGCGGATGTGCCGCCGGCCGCGGGCGCCCTGCCTGTCCGTCGGCCGACTCGATCTCGGCGCCGTGCCCTGCGATCGCCGTCCGTGACGCCATTCGGAATCGCGACACCGACGCAATCGATGGCAGCGCCTCGCCTCGAAAGCCGAGCGTTGCCAGTTTCTCGAGATCTTCAAGCGCCGCGATCTTGCTGGTTGCATGGCGTGCGAGCGCGAGCGGCAACTCGCCCGATTCCATGCCCGCGCCGTCGTCGCGCACGCGCAGCAGGCCGATGCCGCCGCGCTCCACTTCCACATTGATGTGCTGCGCCCCGGCATCGAGCGCGTTCTCGATCAGTTCCTTTGCGACCGAAGCCGGGCGCTCGATGACCTCGCCTGCTGCGATCTGGTCGATCAGGGGGTCTGCGAGGATCTGGATCGGCATGGCGAGCCCGGCGGGCCACGCCAGTCTAGCAGCGCAGTATCAGTTGCCGGAAACCGGCGTCTGCACGATCGTCGCGGTCGTCAGCTGCTGGCGCTCGCGCGCTGCCAGCGCCGCGAAACGAGTGCCCGGCGGTGGATTCTCGTGGAAATAGCGCTTCACACCGGCATGTATCGCGCCCGCCAGCCGGGCCTGGTGATCCGGATTGCGCAGCCGTCGTTCTTCTTCCGGATTCGAGATGTAGGCGGTCTCCACCAGCATCGACGGCACGTCGGGCGAAGTCAGCACGATCAGGCTGGCATGCTGGACGTCGCTCTTCTTCAACTGACCGACCCGGTCCAGCTCCTCGAGTACCCGCGTAGCCGCTTCGCGACTGGCGCTGATCGACGCGTTCTGCGACAAGTCGAGCAGCACCGACGCGAGCACATCCGTCTTGTCATCCAGCGAGACGCCGCCGATCAGGTCGGCAGCATTCTCGCGATCGGCCAGCCAGCGCGCAGCCTCGTTGCTGGCACGTCGCGTCGACAGCACGTAAACAGAGGATCCGTGCACCGAGCGATTGACGAAGGCATCGGCGTGCACGGATACGAACAGGTCAGCCTCCTGCACGCGCGCACGCCGGATGCGCTCACGAAATGGCACGAAGTAGTCGCCGGTGCGGGTCAGCACAGCGCGCATGCCGGATTCCGCATTGATGCGATCGGCGAGCCGGCGGGCCACCGCGAGTGCCACGTCCTTCTCGCGCGTGCCGGCCTTGCCGATTGCGCCTGGATCCTCACCACCATGACCGGCATCGATCGCGACCACGATGTCGCGCTGGCCATTAGCGTCGGTCGCGATCTTGAGCGGCCGCCGCGCCTGATCCAGGCCCAGGTCGATGACCAGCCGGTGACCGTAGGTTTCGTTCGGCGGCGTGAGGAAACTCTGCACCTCAACCTTCGAGTTGAGGTCGAGCACGACACGCAGCCCGCCGTTTTCGCGGGCCGCAACCCGCACGCCGCTGACCACGCCGACGGCTGCGGCCGATGGAAGCCGGGTGACGTCCGCCGCAGTCTGCTCGAGATCGATGACGATGCGGTTTGGATCGGCGAGCGGGAAAACCGTGTAGCTGACCGGCGCAGACAGGTCGAGCACGACGCGCGTGGAGTCGGGGCTCGCCCAGAGCCGAACCTCCTGCAAATCCGCTGCCGCTACCGTGAGTGGCAGCGAAGCGGCCAGCAGGACGCAGATCTTGATCCAGTGCCTAGACCGCATGTACGACTCGCGCCGGGGAAACCTTGCGGTACTCTAGCGTCTGAAACGTTTTAGTTCAAGTATTTCAGTCAGATACGCTTGCATCTTAATGCGCCCTGCCACGCCTTGCCGGCCGCGGTCTGGTTCGTGATGCGAACATTCCGTCCCGCGAGCTGATGCTCAATCACGATAGTGAGATCGGCCAACCCGAGCGCGGTTCCGCCCCGCTCCGGCCATTCGACAATGACGAGCCCCGGCATGGCGCGATAGTCGCGGTATCCGAGGGCGTCGAGATCCCCCGGCGCGCCCTCCAGACGATAGAGATCCAGATGATGAATCGTGCCGGCACAGGTGTCGTACGGCTCGACCAGCGTGAATGTCGGGCTGCGGATCGGGCCTTTGACACCGAGCGCGCGCAGCAGGCCGCGCGCGAGAGTGGTCTTGCCAGTGCCAAGTTCGCCCTGCAACGCGAGCAGCAGGTGCGCGCTCTGCAGATCCGGCAGGCTCTGTGCAAGCAAGGCGCCGAGTCGCTGTGTTGCCGCCTCGTCCGGCAGCTTCAGTTCCATGGCGGGTTCACGACGGCCCGCAATTGCGCGATCAGGTCGCCCGCGATCAAGCCGCGTTCGCCGGCGCGTGCTGCGCGATCCCCGGCGCGCGCGTGCGCAAGCACGCCGGCCACCGCAGCCTGCTCGAGTCCGCGGCCGCCGGCGGCGATGGCACCGATGACGCCGGTGAGCACATCACCGGAACCGGCCGTCGCCATGCCGGGATTGCCGTGATCGCAGACCCAGGGCACGCGATCCTCCGCTGCGACCAGCGTGCCCGCGCCTTTCAGAACGCAGACGCCGCCATAGCGCCCCGCAATGGCCTGCGCGGAGCCCAGCCGGTCCCGCTGGATCGCGCCACTATCGGTTCCAAGAAGTCTGGCCGCCTCACCGGGATGCGGTGTCAGAATCCAGTCATCGCGGTGCCGCGGCTTTTCCGCCAGCAATGTCAGCGCATCGGCATCGAGTACGAGGGCCTTGCCGCAACCGGAGACGGTGCCAAAGAAATCGCGGGCGCTGCGGCCCAGGCCGAGACCCGGCCCGATCACGACCGCATCGGCAGCATCAATCAACTTTTCCAGCTCGGTGGCTGATTTCACCGCGATACAGATCAGTTCCGGCCGGCCCGCAATGACTGAAGCGGCGCTAGCCGCGTCGGCAGCAACCGCCACGAGTCCGGCGCCAGCGCGCAGCGCCGCTTCACCCGCCAGTCGCGCGGCACCCGGCATTGCGAGACCGCCGACGATCAGCAACCGGCCGTGATCGCCCTTGTGTGCCGAGCGGCGCCGCTGCGGCAGGGCTGCTTCGGCCAACTGCCATTCCATGCGCCTGACGACGGGCGCATGCGCCTCGCGCGCCGGTTCCGGAACCCCCAGTCCCGAAAATGCGAGTTCGCCGACACAGTCCCAGGCGTCGCCGAGATACAGGCCCGCCTTCAAGGCAACAAACGTGATAGTGCGAGTCGCCGAAATTGCCGACCCACGAATGAGGCCGCTGTCGGCGTCGAGACCGGACGGCAGATCAAGCGCGAGAACCGGCAGTCCGGAATCATTCACGGCCTCGATACATTCACGCATGGCGCCTTCCACCAACCGGTCGATGCCGGTGCCCAGCAGCGCATCGACTACGACATCGGTTGATTCGAGGCCCGCACCCGTGAACGCGGAGTCGCGCCCGCCCGCCGCCGTGAAATCCGCGTAGGCGTGGGCCGCATCGCCCGCGAGTTGCAGTGGATCGAGGAGCGAGCAGGTACGAACCGAAAGACCGGCATCACGCGCAATACGCGCAAGCGAATAGCCATCGCCGGCGTTGTTGCCGGAACCGCACAGGACGGTGATACTTTTCGCTTCTGGCCACTGCTGTTGCAGCAGGGAAAGCGCCGCCGCGGCAGCCCGCTGCATCAGCGTGTATCCGGGGATGCCTGCCACGTCAATCGCATGCCGGTCCATCGCGCGCACCTGCGCGGCTGTATAGACCGGTACGGGCAGCGATTCCATGCGGACGATTATACTGGTCACCCGCCATTTCACCTGCCATGGCAAGCAATCTCACCGCTGAAGAGCTGAACGCGCTGCGGTCACGTCTGACCGGGTTTGCGGCCGCACTCGGCTTCGATCAGGTCGGCATCGCGGGCGTCCAATTGCCAGAAGACGAAGCGCGGCTCGAACGCTGGATCGCCGAGGGCCGCCACGGCGGGATGCAGTACATGGTCAAGCACGGCCGGCGGCGCAGCCGGCCCGCGGAACTGGTGCCCGGGACGCTGCGCATCGTCAGCGTGCGCATGAACGGCTCGGCGCCGGACGCGGCGCCCGCGCAGCAAGTCCTCGCGGACCGCCGCCGAGGTT
Source organism: Gammaproteobacteria bacterium (assembly GCA_029857655.1). Taxonomy (GTDB): domain Bacteria; phylum Pseudomonadota; class Gammaproteobacteria; order Steroidobacterales; family Steroidobacteraceae; genus SCUD01. The sequence goes on from JAOUGR010000127.1 coordinate 6,044, forward strand.
ACATCGCGCGTTACGCCCTGGGACGCGATTACCACAAGATCCTGCGCCAGCGCCTGGCAAGACTGGCGGCGATGCTCGAGACCGAGATCGGTCCTTTTGGCTACCGCGCCTTCGTCGATTCGGCACCGGTCATGGAGAAGCCGCTTGCGCGCAATGCGGGACTGGGCTGGATCGGCAAGCACACCAATCTGATCAATTCGCGGGCCGGTTCCCTGTTCATGCTG